>JAIXYD010000175.1 GCA_027490415.1 Streptomycetaceae bacterium | reverse complement strand
GCAACATTTCCCGATGGCGAAGGTTTTGTCTGGAAGATGATTGCACTGCCCACAGGGCAGCCCATGTATTCCGAGGTCATGGTTCGATCGTTGTTTCCAAAGTAAGAGTTACCAACAATAACACCGCAAACATATCCCTGTGGGTGAATCACTGCATAACCACCTAAACCACGAGGTTCTGAAGATGGAGCAGGGGTGGGAGTGGGAGTTGGACTTGGTGTCGAGATCGGGGTTGATGTCTCTGGTGCAGAAATCGGAGCTGTTGAAGTTTCAGAAACTGAAGGGCTGCTGACTGTTGAGGATTCAGATGTACTTGCGACTCCAATTATGTTCGCACAAACTCCACCTGAAGAAGTCGAGACTCCATTTCTATGAACTATAGGGCCCCACTGAACACACTTCTGCTTTCCAGGATTAGCGGCGCTATATGCTTGAGATTCAACTTCTGCAGCTGCGGCAGCAGCACGTGAGCGCTGATTAAAATCTGCATCATCGGCTGCTGTCGGTGATGGCTCATCGCAGGTAACAAAATATTTGTCATCACTTCGGTCAGTTGTAAAATTAAGATCCACTCCACCGCCGCGAAGAGTGCCCTCAGGACAGACAAAAGCTTTATACGCATCAGTTGCTTCCCAGTCCGACTGACTTTGACCAGGAGCACTTTCGAGTCGAGAAACTGTTGCAGCATGTGTCGGAGCAACGCCAACTGCAAGAAGTGAGAAGACCAAGGCGGAGATTATTTTCTTCATGCTTCTAACTTACTCTCGACCGGCGACATCACCGGCCACGTGACCGGTCAACGCAATTAAAGAACGATATTGACGAGCTTTGGCGCACGGGCGATCACCTTTTTAGGGGTGGCACCGGCTAATTCCTGAGCAATCGTTGGATGGGCCAGTGCCTGCGCCTCGAGTTCGGCATCGGTAATGGTTGGTGAGACCAGAATGCGCTCTTTGATTTTGCCGTTGATCTGAACGACCGCTTCGACTTCATCGGCAACCAAAAGTGCTGGATCGATTGTTGGCCATCCCGCGAGTGCAACAGCTGGCTTATGGCCAAGGCGCTCCCACATTTCTTCTGCGGTAAATGGTGCAACGAGAGAGAGCATGATTGCAATCGCTTCAGTTGCTTCGCGAACTGCAGGATCTGCAGGGCCACAACCAGAATCAATCGCCTTACGAGTTGCGTTAACAAGTTCCATCACACGTGCAACAGCTACGTTAAATCTAAATGATTCAACGGCAAATGATGCGTCGTGAAGTGCTTTATGCGTTGCTTTGCGAAGTGAGAGATCACCCTTGGTGAAATCAACACCTGGCGCGCTCGTGACATCACCTGAAAGTCTCCATGCGCGAGTTAAGAATTTCACTGAACCAGATGGCGACACATCTGACCAATCGACATCATCTTCTGGTGGTCCAGCAAAGACCATGGATAGGCGAATTGCGTCAACGCCGTGGTTCTCTAATTCATCAGAGAGACGTACTAAGTTGCCACGAGATTTCGACATCGCAGATCCATCCATCACAACCATTCCTTGGTTGAGAAGACGGGTAAATGGTTCGTTGAAGCCGAGCATTCCAATATCATGCAAAACTTTGGTGAAGAAACGTGAATAGAGAAGGTGCAAAATCGCATGGGTTACTCCGCCGACGTATTGATCGACTGGTAGCCAGGTATCTACATCTTTACGGCTAAATGGTTCGTCGTGGTTAGTCGATGATGGATAACGCAAGAAATACCATGATGAATCAACGAATGTATCCATCGTGTCTGTATCGCGAAGTGCAGGGCCGTTACATGTTGGGCATTGTGTATTCACCCAATCAGTTGCTGCAGCAAGTGGAGATTGACCCTTAGGTTTGAGATCTAAACCCTTTGCATCTGGAAGCGTTAATGGCAATTGATCTGCAGGGACCGCTACTTCGCCGCACTTATCGCAATGAACAATAGGGATCGGTGTGCCCCAGTAACGCTGACGCGATACAAGCCAGTCACGCAGGCGGTAGTTTCGTGAAGATTTACCAAGGCCTTTTGCTTCAAGTTCTTTAGTAATCGCAGCAATTGCTTCGACCTTCTTCAAACCATTGAGAGATCCAGAGTTAATCATCACGCCATCGCCATGTGTTGCAACACCTGATGACGCAGGATCTTCTTCACCGGTCTCAACAACTGTGCGCACAGGTAACTTCATTGCACGAGCGAAATCTAGATCGCGTTGATCGTGAGCAGGAACGGCCATGATGGCACCGGTTCCGTAATCAGCTAATACATAATCCGATGCCCAGATTGGAAGTTTCTCGCCATTTACTGGGTTGATAGCAAAGCGCTTGAGATCAACACCTGACTTTGGACGATCAGTTGCAAGACGATCAATATCTGATGCCGCCTTAATCTTTTCTAGGTATTCAGTGAATTCTTTTTCGACTGAACCGCCTGCAGCGAGCTCTGCAGCAAGTGGTGAATCGGCTGCAACAACCATAAAGGTTGCACCGTATAAAGTATCTGGACGAGTCGTGTAGATGGTTACAGGTTCAGTGCGGCCTTCGATTTCAAAGACAACGTTTGCACCTTGTGAACGTCCGATCCAGTTACGCTGCATCGTTAAGACTTTATCTGGCCACTGACCCTCGAGTTGTGCCATGTCATCGAGTAATCGATCGGCATAATCTGTAATCTTGAAATACCACTGGTTGAGCTTCTTCTTTGTAACAGCTGTATCGCATCGCTCGCAGAGCCCTGCTACTACTTGCTCGTTAGCTAAAACCGTTTGGCATCCTGGGCACCAGTTAACTGCGGAATCTTTGCGGTAAGCCAACCCGCGCTTATGTAGTTCAATGAATAGCCATTGGTTCCACTTGTAGTACTCAGGATCACATGTATTAAATACGCGATCCCAATCGAAGGAGCATGCATAACGACGCATCGAAGCTTTCTGCGTTGCAATATTTTCATAGGTCCAAATGCGTGGATCTTCGTTGCGCTTAATCGCAGCATTTTCTGCAGGTAAACCAAATGCATCCCAACCAATTGGGTGCATCACGTTAAAGCCGCGTTGAATCCAGTATCGAGCGATTACATCTCCGAGAGCGTACGCCTCAGCGTGGCCCATATGAAGATCACCGGATGGATAAGGGAACATATCCAAGACATACTTTTTTGGACGCGCATCATCGGCGCGACCTGATTTAAATGGTTCTAGCTTGTCCCAAATGGGAAGCCACTTCTCTTGAACATACGCGAAGTCATAAGCAGCATGTTCGCGAGGTTCTGTGGTCATCTCTCAATCTTACATTGAATATGTAGGATGAATATTTAACTTGCTTTGTGGAGCTAAGGGGATTTGAACCCCTGACCCCCTGCATGCCATGCAGGTGCGCTACCAGCTGCGCCATAGCCCCTTGAAGTTGCACACTCTATCGCAGTAAATGCGCAGTCGAGAAATTAATTCTCGCTTGATCCAGATTCAACGCCTAGAAGTTCTTCTGGAATGCTGCCCGCGTTATGTTCTTCGAGGTACCAGCCCTTAGCCGGACTCTGCGCCAATATCGACCATGAAGCATTTGATAATCCGCCAACTTTAGCCCAGTGAGATAAAGGAAGTTGTAAATAATCGCCGATTACACATCGTGCGGTTCCCCCATGAGTAGTGACAACCAAAAGTTGATCACTCTTTCCAGCAAGTGCATCTGTAATTGCAGCGCGTGCACGTGAAGCTACTTCACTGCGTCGCTCACCGATTACTCCTGCTGGATTATCTTCGCCATCTATCCACTTCACAAAGTTTTCAAAGTCTGCTTCGCGATTCTCTGAACCAGTCTTACCTTCCCAATTACCACCATTGGTTTCACGAAGACGTATATCGATTGAAACTTCGAGGTTAACGATCTCGGCAAGTGCTTGTGCCGTCTTCTGTGCGCGAATCAAGTCACTTGAAATAATTGCGGTGGGTTCCATCCCAGCCAAAATTTCAGCAGCGTGACGAGCTTGATATTGGCCAAGGCTATTTAATGGAATATCTGAGTGGCCCTGGAAACGATTGGTAACGTTCCAATCAGTTTGTCCATGGCGCCACAAAAGTATTCTGTTACCTGCCATCTGCAACCATCTCTTTAACAATTTCGAGTTCGATCTTTGGGCAGTCATTCCACAGGCGATCAAGCATGTAGTACTTACGCAATTCGCTGCTTTGGATATGAACAACTAAATCTGAGTAATCAAGAAGAATCCACTCTTCGGTACCTTCGCGGCGAGCAGGCTTTTCACCGACAAGGCGTAGCTTTTCTTCAATTTCATCCGCAATAGAATCTACTTGGCGAACATTTGCGCCGGTAACGATGAGGAAAACTTCACTCAAGACCATCTGATCTGAAAGATCGAGTGCGACCATCTCGGTGGCCAACTTATCGGCTGCTGCGCGTGCTGCGATCTGTGTGATGGTGACTGCGCTCGGGCTAGCTGCCATATAAGTGGTGCTCCTTAATAAAGTGGGCTACTGAAGGTGAGTACTCTCTCGAAGATCCTTCACGAATGCCAGTTGAGGCAACGTTAAGCGCTCCAATATCAATTCCAATACCAATTCCAGGATCACTTTCTGACCCCGGGCGTTCAATAATGATGAAGGTTACTAACTTCTTGAGATCATCGATGCGGTGCCACTGATCTAACTTGGCGTAGGCATCGCTTCCAATAATGAGGTGCAGCGAATCATCGGGATAGCTCTGCGCAACTGCTTCGACCGTGTCAATCGTGTAACTGGGTCCGTCACGCAAAACTTCGATGGGGTTCACTTCAACGCGTGAAGATATATCGGTGGGTAGATCAGAAACCGCTAACTCGCACATCTGTCGGCGTTGTGCACCTGTTGCAACTGGATCGTGTTCGCGAAGTCGTGGTTGACCGGCAGGAAATAACAGAATCTGATCAACAACATCGCGACGAAGTAATTGAGTAATCACATGCATGTGGCCTATGTGAATGGGATCAAATGTCCCGCCATAGAGACCAAGCCGTGCCAAAAGAATTACTTATCTAGGCGAAGTACGAGGTAGAGAAGAATTACAAATATGCCGAATGCGAATCCACCAAAAACTGCAGGAGATGCAGGGAGTTCGCGGACGACTTCACTAGCTACTGTGATCATGGGCCGATAGTACTACTTGTCGCCCTGAAGTAGAGCTTCGAAAGCAGCCTCATCAATAATCGCAACGCCGAGTTCTTGTGCTTTAGCTAACTTTGAGCCGGGATCAGATCCCACTAAAACATAGTCCGTCTTTTTAGAGACCGAACTGCTGGGCTTTCCGCCATGGGCAGTGATCGTTTCTGCAATTGAATCTCTTGTGTAATTGTTTAATCCGCCAGTGACCACAAAGGTGAGACCGGCAAGTGTTTGGGGTTTAGCAACACCTGCAACGTTCTCCATGGGAACACCTGCAGCGGCCCACTTTCGAACAATCTCTTTATGCCAATCAACGGTGAACCACTCCACAATGGATTCTGCGATTACATCGCCGACTCCATCAATTCCAGCTAACTCATCTGCTGGTGTGGATCCAATCTTTTCTAGCGATCCAAATGTTGTGGCAAGTGCTTGCGCCGCAGTTGGTCCAACATGGCGAATCGAAAGTGCAACGATTACGCGCCACAGAGGTCGTGACTTTGCTTCCTCGAGTGCAGCCAACAACTTCTCAACATTCTTTCCTGCCTCACCATCTTTCTTGGTGAAGAAGGCCGATTTCATCAACTTGTCGTGAGTGAGTGCGAAGAGATCTGACTCATCATTAATAATGCCGTCGGCAAGGAGAGCTACCGCAGCTTCGTATCCGAGAACATCAATATCGAGTGCTGCACGTGAACCGATGTAATAAATACGTTCACGTAACTGCGCTGGACATGTCTGTGCATTCGGACAGCGGATATCTACATCGCCATCGCTGAGAGCACGAAGTGCACTGCCGCATTCAGGACACTTGGTCGGCATCACAAAGGCGCGTTCTGAACCATCTCGCTTTCCAACAACTGGTCCTAAAACCTCAGGGATGACATCTCCAGCTTTGCGGATGACAACTGTATCGCCAATCAACACACCCTTGCGTTCAATCTCTTCCTGGTTATGCAAGGTTGCATTTGTCACCGTAGAACCTGCAACTTTGACTGGCTCCATAAATGCAAATGGCGTAACTCGACCTGTGCGTCCAACGCTTACCTTAATATCGAGCAGCTTAGTCGTTACTTCCTCTGGTGGGTACTTAAATGCAATAGCCCACTTTGGTGCGCGAGAAGTAAATCCTAGTAACTGTTGAGATGCGATCTCATCGACTTTGATAACAATGCCATCAATCTCATGCTCGACATCATGGCGATGTTCGTTGTAATGAGCGATGAACTTTTCAACATCATCGCGTGTTGTAACTACGCGGAATCTATTACTGGTCGGAAGTCCAAGACCTTTCAAGAATTCATAAGCTTCTGATTGGCTGGCAAAGTCAGCACCATTATGGGCACCCACACCATGCACCACAACGCTTAACGGACGTGAGGCGGTAACACGTGGATCTTTCTGACGCAAAGATCCGGCGGCAGCGTTGCGCGGATTAGCAAAGAGTTGCTTGCCAGCCTCTTCAAGTGATTCATTTAGTTCGTTGAAGGCGGCGATGGGAAAGAAGACTTCACCACGAACTTCGATCTGGTCTGGAATATTCTTCCCAGTTAACGTATGGGGCAGATTCTTAATCGTCTTCACATTAAGTGTTACATCCTCACCAGTAACACCATTACCTCGAGTAAGCGCTCTTACCAGTTCACCCTTTTCGTAAAGCAAGTTGATTGCCAGACCATCGACTTTGAGCTCGCAGAGAAGCGGTTGGTTAGTTACCTCTTTCTCAATCCGATCGAACCAAGTACCGAGCTCATCCAAATCAAAGACGTTATCAAGACTCATCATCTTCTCAATGTGATCGTGCTGGGTAAAGGTTGTGGCAAATCCTCCGCCAACGCCAAGTGAAGGTGAATCTGGAGCAAGAAGTTCTGGATGTTCTGCCTCTAACGCCGATAGCTCTTTCAGAAGCTGATCAAATTGCGCATCTGTAATCGTCGGCGCATCTAGTACGTAGTATTTAAATTGGTGGTCACGAATCTCGGTAGTGAGTTGTTCGATGCGATGGCGGGCTGTGTTGCTCATCAGGCTGTCTCGCAAATTGTTGCTGATCCCACCACACGATCGCCATCGTAGATAACCATCGCTTGACCGGTAGCAAGCCCCAGTAGTGGCGTATCTAAATCTGCGACAAGGTTGGTTCCATCAAAACGATAGGTGCATGGCAAAGCCTGACCGTGTGCGCGCACCTGAACAAATCCGCGGTGATCACCTGGTGCAATATCTGGACCACACCAGATAGCACGTTCACCTTTCATCGATGAGACTGCGAGTTCTTCACGCGCTCCAACTACAACTGTGTTGGTGACGGGTTCAATCTTTAGAACAAATCGCGGTGATCCATCTGCTGTAGGAACAGTAATTCCTAAACCTTTTCGTTGCCCGATTGTGTATGTATAGGCACCTTTATGTTCACCAATCTGTGTTCCATCTTGATCAACGATCGGACCGCTCTCACTGCCTAAACGTTCGCGCAGCCAACCAGCGTTATCGCCCGATGGAACAAAACAAATGTCATGGCTATCAGGTTTCTGCGCAACTGCTAATCCGCGACGTTCTGCTTCTAGACGAATATCAACTTTTTCGGTATCTCCGAGTGGAAAGAGTGCTCCGCT
>JAIXYD010000070.1 GCA_027490415.1 Streptomycetaceae bacterium | reverse complement strand
CGCCCCGAAAATTGTCCTAATTGATCACCAAATGTGTAGCGAAGTTCAACGAGCTCCAGTTTTTTACAGACTGGACACTTTCTATCTACTTTCTCGCCATGATATTTCGCAGCTCGCATCAAATACGGATCAGCATCACATGCATCGACCACTCCACGAAATAGGCCCATGAGTGTTGCGCGCTTATCGAGGGTGTAGTCGATATAGGCGCGTAGTGAACGCAGGGCATGTGTTGTAGCCACATGCGAAGAATAATCGCTTCTGAGTTACTACGCTTGCCCAGTGGAGGATAACCAGTGAGCGTTAAAGAGATTCTCTTCGATCGAAAACTTTTCCGCCTGCTCCGCATACGTTGGACAGGTCAACTCACTGATGGAATCTTCCAGAGCGCTCTCGCTTCCTTTGTCCTTTTCTCACCTGAACGTCAGGCAGATGCAATGAGCGCTGCTCTCGCCTTTGCACTTGTCTTAGTTCCGTATTCAATTGTTGGACCATTTGTTGGAACAATCCTTGATCGCTTCTCTCGCCAACGTGCACTTTTCTTTGCCAATATGACGCGTGCGGTTACTTTGGCGATTATCGCGCTCCTTATTTTTCAAGGCCGCACCGGAATCGAGTTAACAGTCTTTGTACTGATTGCCTTTGGTGTAAATAGGTTGATTCTTGCTGGCTTGTCTGCAGGTCTTCCGCTTGTGATCTCTCGAGAAAAACTAATTACAGCCAATGCATTTGTTGTTACTGGCGGATCCGTTTGGGTTGTTCTTGGCGGTGGCATCGGTCTAGGTGTTCGTAAGATTTTGGATTCTATGACGTCGGCAGATTATGCCGATGCAGTCATCATCTCTGTTGCAGTCTGCGGATATCTAGGTGCCGCGCTCTTTGCATCAATGCTACGTCGCGATGAAATTGGTCCACTTCCTCATGAAATAGTGAAGGGATCTTTCACGCAAGGACTCAAGGAGATGCGCGAAGGCATAAAGTTCCTGGAAGAACATGTTGATGCGGCTCGCGGTATTGCAGCGATCGCAATTCAACGAGGTGGGCTCACAGCACTGACTCTGATGACTTTAGTTTTGGAACGAAATAAATTTAACGATCCACTCGATACAGAAGCTGGCTTGGCGGGCGTCACCTTTATGATCGTTACCGCTGCTGTGGGTTTTGTTGTCGGGGCCATCGTTGCGCCGTACGGAGTAAGCAAAGTCGGAAGACATCGTTGGATGCAGCTCGCAATGGCTGCCGCATCTTTAAGCGTTATCGCACTTGCAATAACCCGGACATCAGTGACTCTTGCACTCACCGCATTCTTCACCGCATTATGTGGGCAGAGCGTAAAGGTGACAAATGATGCTCTTGTACAGTCAAAGATTGATGACATATTCCGCGGGCGAGTATTTGCTGTCTACGATGTTGTAGTTAACTTCGCAATTGTCTCTGGTGGATTACTGGCAGCGTTCTTACTTCCTACAAATGGTGATACTTGGACACTTCCTACAGTTATTGGAATTGGCTATCTCGCGACGTCGCTCATTATTCTTCGCCCATCAAAGTTTTTTATACGTTCCGCTTAGCCCACCACTGCAATAAAAGTTCTGTTGCTTTCTCTTTCCCTAATGGACCTTGGTCCATACGAAGCTCAAGAAGAAAATCAAGAGCACGACCAACATCGGCTCCAGGTTTAATCCCAAGTAATTGCATCACTTCTGCGCCATCAAGGTCAGGGCGAATCTTTGAAAGTTCTTCCTGTTCCATGAGTACTTCGATACGTGCTTCAAGACTGTCGTAGGTGGCCGCTAAACGAGCGGCTTTACGTGCGTTCCGCGTAGTGCAATCAGCACGAGTAAGTACATGAAGATGTGTAAGTAATTCACCAGCATCACGCACATATCTACGCACTGCAGAATCTGTCCACTCGCCGTCGCCATACCCATGAAAACGCAGGTGTAGCGCAATCAAGGTCTCAACATCTTCAATAACCTCGTTGCTAAATCGAAGAGCTTTCAACCTACTTTTTGCTAGGCGTGCACCAACAACTTCGTGGTGATGAAAAGAGACTCCGCCACCTTCAAGAAGTGCACGGGTTTTAGGTTTTCCAATGTCATGCAAGAGCGCAGCGAGACGAATAACAAGGTTGGGTCCACCTAAACGATCTTCATGCGCAATAGCTTGCTCTAGCACCGTAATTGAATGTTCGTAGACATCTTTATGATGATGGTGCTCATCGACTTCTAGTCGCAGCTTTGGGATCTCAGGAAGGGCAATCTCTGCAAGCCCTGTCTCAACCAGGATCGTAATTCCAGTGCGTGGTTGTGCAGACATTAAAAGTTTTGTAATTTCGTCACGAATACGTTCGGCAGAGATAATCTCAAGTCGCTTAGCCATATCCTTCATAGCGGCTATAACTTCTGGCGCAATCTCAAAGTTAAGTTGGCTTGCAAATCGGGCAGCTCGTAACATGCGAAGTGGATCATCGCTAAATGAATCTTCTGGCTTACCTGGTGTTCGCAATACTTTCTTTGCTAGATCAACAAGACCATCAAATGG
>JAIXYD010000060.1 GCA_027490415.1 Streptomycetaceae bacterium | reverse complement strand
TCTGAAATTTATGGCGGATTGCGCGCCTCATGGGATTACGGCCCACTCGGAGTCGAATTAAAAAATAACGTTAAGCGCCAATGGTGGAAATCAATGGTGATGGGACGCGAAGATGTTGTTGGTATTGATTCTTGCGTAATCCTGGCACGTGAAGTCTGGGAAGCATCAGGCCACGTTGCAACATTTAGCGATCCGCTTACAGAGTGCACCGCATGCAACAAGCGATATCGCGCAGATCATCTAGAAGAGGCATACGAAGCTAAGCATAAAAAGAAGCTCGAATCTCTAGCTGATATGAACTGTCCTGCTTGCGGAAATAAAGGTCAATTTACAACGCCTAAGCAATTCTCCGGTCTTCTCAAGACTTTTCTTGGCCCCGTCGAAGATGAATCAGGTCTTGCCTATCTTCGCCCTGAGACTGCGCAAGGAATCTTTATTAACTTTGATCAAGTGATGACAACTTCACGTAAGAAGCCGCCATTTGGTATCGGCCAAATTGGTAAATCTTTCCGTAACGAAATCACACCAGGAAACTTCATCTTCCGTACTCGTGAATTCGAACAAATGGAGATGGAATTCTTTGTAGTCCCCGGAACAGATGAGGATTGGCACCAATATTGGATTGATACTCGCCTTGCTTGGTATAAAGATCTTGGAATTAATCCAGATCGTCTTCGCATCTACGACCATCCAAAGGAAAAGCTCTCACACTACTCAAAGCGCACTGCAGATATTGAGTACAAGTTTGAATTCGCAGGCACCGAATGGGGCGAGCTCGAAGGTATTGCAAACCGTACAGATTTCGATCTCAAGGCACATTCAGCCGCATCTGGAAAAGATCTCTCTTACTTTGATCAAGAGAAGAATGAACGATGGACGCCATACGTTATTGAGCCTGCAGCAGGTGTCGATCGCTGCGCACTGACATTCCTCATGGATGCCTACACAGAGGACGAAGCGCCAAATGCTAAGGGCGAGATGGAGAAGCGAGTTGTTCTTAAGCTCGATTACCGTCTAGCTCCTGTCAAGGTTGCAGTACTTCCATTGTCACGTAATGCCGATCTTTCACCAAAGGCACGCGAACTAGCGGACCAACTTCGCAAGAATTGGAATATTGATTTTGATGATGCTGGTGCAATTGGTCGCCGTTATCGCCGTCAAGATGAAATCGGTACTCCGTACTGCATCACTATCGACTTTGAAACACTCGAAGATAATGCAGTAACTATTCGCGATCGCGACACCATGGCGCAAGAGCGCATCTCACTTGATCAGGTGCAGGCATGGTTAGCTCCACGTCTACTGGGTTGCTAACACTCCCTTTATCAAGCGGTACGTATCAGCTTGATTCACCGGTAGTTCTAGCCCCGATGGCTGGAATTACCAATGCACCTTTTCGCATGCTGTGTCGCGAGCAGGGTGCAGGGTTATTCGTCTCTGAGATGGTGACAGCACGTGCATTGTTAGAACGCATTCCAGAAACTCTTCGGATGATTGAGCCAGGACCTGGAGAGTGGCCGCGTTCCATACAGTTGTACAGCGTTGATCCTCATCACATGAGCGAAGCAGTAAAGATGATTGGCCGTGAAAATTTGGCTGATCACATTGATATGAATTTTGGATGTCCCGTACCGAAAGTAACTCGCAAAGGCGGGGGAGCTGCGCTTCCATATAAGCGAAGACTCTTCTCATCAATTGTTGAAGCCGCAGTCAATGCCGCAAAACCTTTTGGAATTCCAGTAACGGTAAAGATGCGCATCGGTATCGATAGCGATCACATTACATATTTAGATGCTGCTCAATCAGCTGCCGACCTCGGAGTTTCTTGGGTAGCACTTCATGCTCGTACCGCTGCACAAATGTACGAAGGCAAAGCAGATTGGTCTGCAATTGCCCAGCTGGTAGAACATCTCAAGCCAACAGGAGTGCCGGTCCTTGGAAATGGTGATATTTGGTCAGGTGGCGATGGCGTTGCGATGATGGAGCAGACTGGCTGCGCTGGTGTTGTTGTTGGTCGCGGATGTTTAGGGCGACCGTGGTTATTTACCGACCTCACCAAATCAATGTCAGGAAATAGTGATCGAGTTCTGCCGTCACTTCATGAGGTACGCGAAGTCATGTTCCGTCATGGCGAATTGATAGTTGAATACTTTGAATCAGAAGATCGTGGCTGTCGCGACTTGCGCAAACACATGGCTTGGTATCTCAAGGGCTTTAGAGTGAACAGTGAATTACGTCGAAAGTTCGGAATGATCGCTTCTCTTGCAGAATTTCGTACCTTGCTCGATCAACTAGATGATCAGCCTTATCCGCTAGAAGTTGCAGAAAAGCCTCGTGGTCGCACCAGCCACGGGCGACCACCGACTCTTCCAGATGGTTGGCTCAATGACCCCGATGAGCTGATCGAACTCGATGCAGAAGATATGTTCTCGGGTGGATGATGTTTAAATTTATCTTTCGAGCAATTGCTCTTCTTATTGCGATCATTGTTGCAATTCCTGCCTATGCACTCTTTGTCACCTGGAACTCTGCGAACAATCCCTCTATCCGCACGTCAGCTGATGTCATTGTTATTCCGGGAGCGGCCCAGCTCGATGGCACACCAGGTGAAGTTCTGCAGGCACGTCTTGAACAAGCTGTTCGACTTTTTCGTGCTGGTGTAGCTCCACTTATCATCACAGTTGGTTCGGGTGCACCAGGTGATCGAACCACCGAAGCAGATTCAGGCCGTCGTTGGTTGATTAACAATGGCGTTCCACGAAGTGCGGTGATTGCACTACCTGAAGGTAGAGATACTTTGACACAGACAAAGGTCTACGTAAAAGAGATGGGCGAACGAAAACTCAAAACAGTTGTGATTGCTACCGATCCCTTTCACTGTCAACGTTCCATGACTATGGCACGTGATCTCGATGCAGATCCTTTCTGTGCGCCGGTTCCTGATGGTCCGAACTCGCTTGCAGGATCGACAAACCGCTACTTAATCCGTGAAGCCGGGGCATATCTTTCATACATCACGCTTGGGCGCCGAGGAATTCATCTCAGCGATCACTTAGGCTAGGCCTCATGCGATACAGCGATAGCGATCAAGAGCGGTTCTTATTCGAACCTGCCAAACGCTCTGGGCGCACAGAATTTATGCGCGATCG
>JAIXYD010000091.1 GCA_027490415.1 Streptomycetaceae bacterium | reverse complement strand
TTGAACTTCTGGCAGATCATGCCAATTGGTATCGGATTAGCGATGGTTTCTGGAGTAATCCTTGGTCTACCAACTCTTCGCTTACGCGGTGATTACTTAGCGATTGTGACCCTCGGTTTCGGTGAGATCGTCCGCATCGTCGCCTTGAACACCATGTCGATCGGAGGACCGAACGGAATTGCAAATATTCCAACCCCTCCAAAGTTCCTTTCTCTTGAATACACACTGCAGAACCAGAAGGCGTACTACTGGACAGTGCTCTTCTTGATTTTCATTGTGATTTGGATGATTCGTCGCCTCTCATCACGTCGACCAGGCAGAGCGTGGGAGAGTATTCGACAGGATGAAGATGTTGCAGACCTCATGGGCGTTCGTACACTCAAGTACAAGATCTGGGCCTTCGCAATTGGCGCAGCTATCGGCGGTGCTGGTGGTGTTGTCTTTGCATCGAAATCTATGTTCGTTGCACCAGAAATGTTCCATCTCAATACCTCAATCCTCATTCTGGCCTGCGTAGTCTTCGGTGGAATGGGAAATATCTGGGGAGTTATCACGGGCGCTGTGATTCTCGCCTACCTGCCAGAGAGAATTCGATTCATTTCTGATGCTCGCCTACTTATTTTCGGACTAGTCCTTGTCATTATGATGAACGTTCGTGCTGACGGAATCCTGCCTCGTAAGAAGAGAGAGAAGTCCTTACAATCATGAAAAAAGTACTTGAACTCAAAGGCGTCACGATGCAGTTTGGTGGCGTCACAGCCCTGAACGATGTCAATCTGCACGTTAATGAAGGAGAAATCCTTGCTCTCATCGGACCTAACGGTGCGGGAAAGACAACAGTCTTTAACGTCGTTACTGGCGTTTACAAGGTCACTAAGGGAGATATCGTCTTCAATGGTGATGTCTCGCTAGTCGGCAAAAAGCGTTGGCAGATTACCGAAGCCGGCATTGCTCGAACATTCCAGAACGTCCGCCTCTTCGGTGAGATGACAGCACTTGAGAATGTGATTACTGCAGGCGATGTGCGCAGCAAATCTGGTTTTGTCGGCTCCCTCTTTGGGCTTCCTCGTTCACGTCGTGAGGAGAAAGCAAATAAAGAGAAAGCCATGGAGCTCCTTAAGTTTATGGGTATCGATCATGTTGCCCACAAACTAGGTCGCAACCTTCCTTACGGTGATCAACGACGACTTGAGATTGCTCGTGCGCTAGGAACACAACCACAGCTCTTGCTCCTGGACGAGCCTGCAGCAGGCTTTAACCCATCCGAAAAGGTTGCCCTTGCAGAGACCATCAAGAAGATTCGCGATGCTGGTTACACAATTTTGCTTATTGAGCATGACATGTCACTGATCATGGGAATTTCTGATCGAGTAGTCGTGCTCGATTTCGGTTCAAAGATTGCTGATGACTCACCACAAGTTGTTCAGAACGACCCACGTGTTATCGAGGCCTATCTAGGAGTACCTGCAGATGCATCTTGAGATCAAAGACCTCAGAGTTCACTACGGCAAGATTGAAGCAATTAAGGGAATTTCTTTCAACGTTAATCAGGGAGAGATCGTCACGCTTATTGGTGCAAATGGCGCTGGTAAGACAACTACTCTGAAAACCATTTCGGGCCTACGTGGTGTCTCTTCTGGATCTATCATTTTCGATGGTCAAGATATTTCGAAGATGCCCGCCCATGAACGCGTAAATCTAGGTATCTCACAAGCTCCAGAAGGACGTGGAATTTTCCCAGGTATGACAGTTCTCGAGAATTTAGAGATGGGTAAGTTCCATCGCAAGAATCGTAAGAACGAAATGAATGAAGATCTCGAGATGGTTTATCACCTATTTCCAAGACTCAAAGAGCGCGCATTCCAAGATGGTGGAACTCTTTCAGGTGGAGAGCAGCAGATGCTTGCAATTGGTAGAGCATTGATGGCTCGACCAAAAGTTCTATTACTTGATGAGCCATCTATGGGTCTTGCTCCACAGATGATCGCTAACATCTTCCGAATCATCACAGAAATCAATAAGTCTCAGGGAGTCACGATTTTGCTCGTTGAGCAGAATGCTCAGCAAGCGTTGCAGAGAGCTCACCGTGCTTACATTCTTGAAACTGGAAATATTGTGAAGACAGCACCAGCGTCTGATCTGCTCAATGATCCAGCTGTACGCGAAGCGTATTTAGGAACTGGCGCGCACTAGTTAGCGTTCTGCCAAGATCATGCAGGTAATGCGTGCGCTACAGGTGCGCTGACCTTGATCATTGGTGATCACGATTTCGTAGACGCATAGAGTTTTCCCGAGCGATACCGCTGTTGCAACTCCTGTGACATACCCTGATGTTGCAGATTTATGATGGGTGGCGTTGATATCAACTCCAACAATTTTGCGCTGAGGTCCCGCATGGATTTGCGTACCAATTGATCCGAGTGATTCAGCCAAAACAACATTCGCTCCACCATGAAGAAGACCGATGGGTTGAGTATTTCCTTCTACCGGCATTCGTCCAACAAGTCGCTCTGGAGATGCTTCGAGGATTTCTATCCCCATTTTCTTATCGAGAGCTCCGCTACCGCGCTCACGAACAATCTCCAAGTAATTTGGTTGCGTCATAGTTGGGGAGTTTATACCTAAGATAAGGGCCATGGCCAAGAACGAGAAGAGACTCCTTCTCATTGATGGGCATTCCATGGCCTACCGAGCCTTTTTTGCCCTTCCGGCCGAAAATTTCACAACTGCATCTGGCCAGCACACAAATGCGATTTACGGCTTTGCAACGATGTTGATTTCCCTACTCAAGGATGAGAAACCTACACACGTTGCAGTCGCTTTTGATGTCTCCCGAAAAACTTTTCGTACAGAGATTTTCCCCGAGTACAAAGCAAATCGTGCCAAAACTCCGGATGAGTTCCGTTCGCAAATGTCTTATCTCAATGATTTGGTAAAGGGTTTTGGTATCACCCAATTCTCAGTTGAGGGATTCGAAGCGGATGACATAATCGCAACCCTTGCCACACGAGCGCAAACTGATGGCTTTGATGTTCTGATTTGCACCGGTGATCGGGATAGTTTTCAGTTAGTTACGGATTCGATCACTGTTCTTTATCCCAAACGTGGAGTGAGCGAGATGGCTCGCATGACACCGCAAGCGGTTCTTGATAAGTACCTCATGACACCGCAGCAGTATCCGGATTTCGCCGCACTGCGTGGAGATCCCAGCGATAACTTGCCATCAATTCCCGGTGTTGGTGAGAAGACAGCAGCAAAATGGATTATTGAATACGGCTCATTGGAGAAGTTGCTTGAAAGGGTTGATGAAGTTGGCGGCAAGGTGGGCATTGCCCTGCGCGAGAATATCGAAAGCGTCAGACGTAATCGCGAGCTGACGCAGTTAATTCATTCTGTCGAGATCGACGCCGATCCCGCAACGCTCGCATGGAAAGGTGTCGAGCCAGCAGATTTAGCCCCACTATTTGAAACTCTCGAGTTTAGAACTCTTAAAGATCGACTCTCTGCAATCGCTATTTCGGGTCCACGGGATGAATCTCCGGTAGCCGCAACACTGTTTTCGCGTGAACTCGATCAGAAGGTGCTTACTCCCGCGCAGATGAGCGCACTGATAGCCAAACATGGTGGTGAGATTGCACTCGCATATGAAATTTCGGAAGAGGAATTACATCGTTACTCGGTAGCGCTTTCTTCTCAAGAAGTTTATGTTGTGCATTCCAGCGAGATTGGTTCTTGGGCTGCCGATGGCGATATCCCAAAAATAGTTCATGACGGAAAGACTCTTTCTCGAATCCACGAAATCGAAGGAATTGTCTTCGATACAAGTCTGGCCGCTTACGTACTCAATCCAGGTGTGCGGACACATGAAGTTACCGATCTACTCGAACGCTATGGGGATGGTTCTTCCCTGGATTTAGCTTCAGCCGAGAGCGCAGTGGCATCGACTGCTTCACAGCTATTTACGTTACGAACGGCGCTAGATCAAGAGTTGAAATCTCGCGGAGTAGATGGACTTCTCTACAATCTCGAACTTCCTATTGCACATCTACTCGCTCTCATGGAGCGCAGGGGAGTAGCCGTTGATAGCGAGAAACTCTCCTCACTCCTTGAATACTTTGAATCTGAAGTGAGCGCCCAGACAAAGCTTGCCCACGATTCAGTGGGCCATGAATTCAACGTCGCATCTCCAAAACAATTACAGGTTGTGTTGTTCGAGGAGTTAGGGCTTCCAAAGACTAAGAAGATAAAGACCGGTTTTACAACCGATGCCGAAGCTCTTGCTTGGCTCTATGCAAAATCAGCGCATCCAGTATTGGCAGCACTGTTGCGAATACGTGAAACAAAGAAACTAGCAACGACTATCGAAGGCTTAATTGCTGAGATTGCAGCTGATCAGCGCATTCATACCCACTTCGCCCAGACTGTTACAGCGACAGGCCGTCTCTCCTCAGTTGGTCCAAATCTGCAGAACATCCCAGTTCGCACAGAAGAGGGTCGCAAGATTCGCGACTGCTTTATTGCAGGCAAGGGTTTTGATCAACTTATCACTGCAGATTACAGCCAGATTGAAATGCGCATCATGGCTCACTTATCAAATGATGCGCATCTTCTTGAAGCTTTCTCATCGGGAGAGGACCTTCATGCAACCGTTGCCGCTGAAGTTTTTGGTGTTGCCCCAACAGAGGTCGATCCAGAAATGCGTCGACAGATAAAGGCGATGTCCTATGGCCTTGCTTACGGACTTAGTTCATATGGATTGGCGGCCCAGCTTGATCTTTCGCCACCTGCAGCGCAAGATTTGATGGATCGTTACTTCCTTCGTTTCGGCGGAATCAGAGACTATTTAAAGAATGTTGTCGAGGAAGCTCGCAAAGTGGGTTATACCGAGACAGTCTTAGGTCGACGCCGATACTTGCCGGATTTGATGCAGGACAATCGTGCCCGTCGTGAAATTGCAGAACGCATGGCACTCAACGCCCCGATCCAAGGATCGGCAGCTGACATCATTAAATTAGCCATGCTTAACGTGCAGAAGGCTCTTGTTGCAGAAGGGCTACGCTCTCGATTACTTCTGCAGGTGCACGATGAGTTAATTCTAGAAAGCGTTACGGACGAGATTGATATTGCGACCGAGATTCTTCGTCGCGAGATGGGCAATGCCTATCCTCTGAAAGCGCCACTTGATGTCAATGTGGGTGTAGGTAAAAGCTGGAACGAAGCGGCCCACTAAGTCATTTATTGCGGTCGGAATTATCATCCATCGCAGCAAGATCTTGTTCTTCAGTTGGCAGATTATTGCCGGCAGCGAGAATTCCCTTGCCAAGGTTGAGAACAATAAGTCCAAAGAAGATCATCAATGGAAGCATCGCTAATCCATAACGTGGAGATAAATACTCTGAGACAACTCCACCGACAGCTGCACCGACTGCCATAAAAGTGCCTTCCACGCTCCAGATCCAACCAAGAGAAGAAGTTTGAGATCCCTGTGGTCTCACCGCCTCAAGAACTTCAAAGTAAAATACTTGAACAGCGCCACCGACTAGTCCAATCGATGCTCCTACTAGCGCCATCGTCCAATCGGGGTAGGTGAATGAGATTGGGACGCAAGCAAGAAGCCAGAAGAAATAAGCGCGTCGCAATGCAGGCAGCGGTGCTAACTTCTTTGAAACCAAACCACCCAAGAGTCCACCAATCACCGTTGCGATACCGAAGGCGGCAAAGATCCAGGCAACACGGTGAGCAACATCTTCTTGAGTTGCAAAAGCAGGGACCGCAACATCAAAGACACC
>JAIXYD010000032.1 GCA_027490415.1 Streptomycetaceae bacterium | reverse complement strand
GTGCGAACTACTTCGTCGACACTCTTTCCAGATAATGAAGCGATATCAGCCGCGTATTCATCAGCGCCGACAATGGCGGCACCAAAAATACTTGGATTAGTAGTCACTCCTCGGACTCCATCGTGAGTGATGCGATGGGGGAGGCTATGCGAATCAGAGCCGCTGAGTTTCGAACGTGAGAGATCATCAAGCCAGATAGATGTTCCCGCTCTGAGAATGTCTTGATGTTTCACTTGCGTGCCGCCAATACCTTTGAAACAACATTGTCGACTGTGAAACCAAACTCCGTAAAGAGTTGTGAAGCAGAAGCAGATGCACCGTAGTGATCGAGACTGATGATCACTCCCGAATCTCCGACGTATTCGCGCCATCCTTGTGCAATTCCAGCCTCGATGCTCACCCGAAGTGCTGAAGATGGAATCACGCTCTCTCTGTAACTCTCGCTCTCCTGGTTAAACCACTCTAAGCATGGTGCGCTCACTACTTGAGTCGAGATCCCTTGTGCATTGAGTGCCTCTGCACTCTTGACGGCAAGGCTTACTTCAGAGCCCGTTGCAATAATCACGACATCAGCTTTCTTTGGCGCATGTACTAGAACGTACGCCCCTCTATCTACGCCGTCAGCACTTGCATAAACCGTGCGGTCAAAGACGGGGAGATTCTGTCGAGACAGCAAAATTCCAGCGGGTTGCTGACGAGTCAAGATTGATTTCCATGCCTGTGCAACTTCATTGGCATCTGCTGGACGAATCGTTGCAAAGTTAGGGATCGCGCGCAGAGCAGCAAGGTGTTCGATCGGTTGATGTGTCGGTCCATCTTCTCCAAGACCGATTGAATCATGTGTCCAAACAAAGGTCGTTGGAATATTCATGAGCGCAGCAAGACGAACCGAAGGTCGCATGTAGTCGCTAAAGACGGCAAAGGTTCCACCGAAAGCACGTGAAAGACCGTGAAGTGTTATTCCGTTGAGAATCGATCCCATCGCGTGTTCACGAATTCCAAAGTGGATAATGCGGCCGTAAGGATTTGCATCCTTCATGGCACTTGTTTGTGGCAAGAATGAGCCACCACCCTCGATTGTTGTGTTATTACTCTCCGCTAAATCTGCGGATCCGCCCCAAAATTCTGGGAGCACACCGGCGATGGCATTGATGACTTTTCCAGAAGCAGCTCGAGTGGCAATATCTTTTCCAGCTTCAAAAACTGGTAACGCTGAATCCCAACCGTGTGGAAGCTCACGTTTTACTAAGCGCTCTAAGAGCGCGGCCTTATCCGCGTGTGAGGATTTCCAAGCATTAAAACGTTCATTCCATTCCTTGCGAGTAGCCGCGCCACGATCCTTTACGAGGCGAATGTGGGCCAGAACATCATCTGGCATTGCAAACTTTTCATCAGGGTTAAGACCAAGTTCGACCTTTGTCGCTGCGATCTCTTCATCGCCTAGGGCTGAACCATGCGACTTAGCGGTGTTGCGAAGTTTTGGTGCTGGCCATGCGATGACAGTCTTTAGACGAATAAGTGTTGGCTTTGCAGTTTGTTTCTTTGCAGAGAGCATTGCTGCGTCGAGTGCCACGAGATCAACATTGCCATCTGCACGTGTTGCTACTTCGATAACATCCCAACCGTAAGCGCGATAGCGCGCAGAGACATCTTCTGTAAATGAGACGTGTGTATCTCCCTCGATAGAGATGCGATTGTCATCATAAATTACATTGAGATTGCCCAGCTCTTGTGTTCCAGCAAGAGATGATGCTTCAGCACTCACGCCTTCTTGTAGGTCACCATCTGAGCAGATCACCCAGATGCAATGGTCGAAGGGGGATTGGCCAGCCGGAGCATCGGGATCGAGTAACCCGCGTTCATATCGTGCAGCCATTGCAAAACCAACTGCTGTTGCTACTCCAGCACCAAGCGGACCAGTTGTCATTTCGACACCGTCAGTGTGCCCAAACTCTGGATGCCCCGGAGTTAATGAGCCTTGAGTGCGAAACTCTTGCAAGTCTTTCATGGTCAACCCATAGCCACTAAAAAATAATTGTGTGTAGAGAGTCATTGAAGAATGACCACACGAGAGAATAAATCGATCACGCCCCACCCAGTGTGGATCAGCTGGGTCATGTACTAAGTGGCGCTGAAAGAGAGTGTAGGCAACAGGTGCCAGTGCCATGGCAGTACCAGGGTGTCCATTACCGACTTTCTGGACAGCATCCATAGCAAGTGCACGCGCATAGGCAATTGCGCGATCATCTAGTGGACTCCAATTAGTTAGCGATGTGTGGGTGCTCATGATTGGTCTCTTTCCTGTTGAGATGCACGTACTACTGAAAGTCTTATTCGCCACGCTGCGATCCAGAATATTGTCGCACCAGCGAGGTGGATGGCAACGAGTAGTTCTGGAATTCCTGTGAGGTATTGCGCATAGCCAACGCCACCTTGTGCGAGTGATACCCCAAAGAAGATGTAGATCGCCTTCTTAGTTGATTTCGTTACTGAAGCTGCTACCAAGAGTGCGATTGTTAGTCCCATCAGAAAGATCACAGCGTCGGCATGAAGTATTGCCACAGTCCTAATGTCAAAACCAAAACGCTGCGCTTTCTCATCACCTGCGTGCGGGCCACTACCGGTAACAATGGTTCCAAGAATCAAAACGATAAATGAAATGAGAACATGTGCCAACGAGAGGACTGAGATTGTCTTTGTTGGAGCAGAGACCTTCTCCTTCGGCTCATGTCGTCTCGAATAAAGCGAAGCTGCACCTGCAATTAGCAGCATTGATAAAAGTAGATGTCCCGCAACTGGCAGCGGATGTAAATCGGTGAGAACCGTAATTCCGCCAAGAATTCCTTGACCAAAAATTCCGAGCACTTGTCCTGCCGCAAGCGAGCGAAGATCTTTTCTTCCAGATTTCAAGACATAGATCACTGCGATGAGCGCTGAGAAAAGTAGAGCAAAGGTCAGAAGGCGGTTTCCAAATTCAATCCATGCATGCAATTGACCTTCTGCCTGGTGTGGGACAGGGGTATATGAACCTGGTGTGCACTCAGGCCATGTCGGACATCCAAGTCCTGAGCCCGTTAATCGAACCGCGCCGCCAGTGAGGACAAGGGCGCTTTGGAGGAAGAGGAGAACTCCGAAAACTGCCGTCCTGACGCGCATGTGGCAACCTTATGCCAGCCACGCCTGACTTCGAGTAGAAGCGCTTAGTTAATTACGATACATTTCTGTTGTGAAAATCGATCATCATCCAGGCGAGGATATTCGCACTCGCGATGCCATCGCCCGTTCGATTTTGGAGAATGGTCCCTCGACAGCGAGCACTCTGAGCGAGCGCCTTGCCTTAACGCCCGCAGGAATTCGTCGCCACCTCGATCTCTTGGTCGCAGATGGAATTCTGGAAGCCCGCGATCCTCGAGTCGGCTCAACCCGTGGGCGAGGCAGACCTTCGAAAGTCTTTCTGATGACCGATGAGGGGCGTTCGCAGTTTGAACATTCTTATGACGATCTAGCTGTAGCGGCTTTGAAGTTTATGGCCGCACATTCAGGAGATCACCTTGTTAACGCTTTCGCCGAATCTCGAGCAGAAGATATAGAACGCAAAGCCACGACCTATCTTGCCAAGCGCGCAAAGAAAGTTGATGCACTTGCATCTTTTCTCACTGAGCAAGGGTATGCAGCGAGTGTTGAAAAGCGGGGGACAGGTGAAGAAATTTGTCAGCACCATTGCCCAATCGCGCACGTGGCTGCACAGTATCCGCAACTCTGTGAAGCAGAGACACAAGCTTTTTCTCGCCTACTTGGTACCCATGTGCAACGTCTAGCGACGATTGCTCATGGTGACGGAGTGTGCACAACATATATTCCACAACTGACTACTACCGCCGGAAAGGCACAATAATGACAACAGCACATCCAGAACTCGATGGCCTTGGTAATTATGAATACGGCTGGTCAGATAAGACCGATGCTGGTGCAAGCGCTAAACGTGGCATCAACGAAGATGTAGTTCGCGATATCTCTTCGAAGAAGAGCGAGCCACAGTGGATGTTGGACATGCGTCTTAAGGGTCTTTCTCTCTTCGAAAAGAAGCCAATGCCATCGTGGGGTAGTGATCTCACCGGTATTTTCTTTGACACCATCAAATACTTTGTGCGCTCAACAGAAAAGCAAGCGACCACTTGGGATGACCTTCCAGATGACATTAAGAACACTTACGACCGTCTTGGTATCCCTGAGGCTGAAAAGCAGCGCTTAGTATCTGGTGTTGCTGCACAGTACGAGTCAGAAGTTGTCTATCACTCAATCCGTGAAGATTTAGAGAAACTTGGCGTTCTCTTCCTCGACACCGACACTGCTCTGCGCGAGCACGAAGAACTTTTCCGTGAGTACTTCGGAACTGTTATTCCAGTGGGAGATAACAAGTTTGCAGCGCTCAATACAGCTGCCTGGTCAGGTGGATCGTTTATTTATGTTCCAAAGGGCGTACATGTTGATATCCCATTGCAGGCGTACTTCCGAATTAACACTGAGAACATGGGTCAATTCGAACGTACATTGATCATCGCCGACGAGGATTCATACATTCACTATGTTGAAGGATGCACAGCACCAATTTACAAATCAGACTCGCTCCATTCAGCAGTGGTTGAGATTATTGTTAAAAAGGGTGCACGAGTTCGTTACACAACAATTCAGAATTGGTCGAACAACGTGTACAACCTCGTTACCAAGCGCGCTACATGTGCCGAAGGTGCAACGATGGAATGGGTCGATGGAAATATCGGTTCAAAGGTAACAATGAAGTACCCAGCAGTGATGTTGATGGGCCCCCATGCAAAGGGTGAGACTCTTTCATTGGCTTTTGCCGGTCCTGGTCAACACCAAGATTCAGGCGCAAAGATGGTTCATGCTGCGCCGTACACATCATCTTCTGTGATTTCGAAATCTGTAGCCCGCGGTGGTGGACGCACGTCATACCGCGGACTCGTACAGGTTCAAGAAGGTGCCCACCACTCTGCAAGCACTGTTAAGTGCGACGCGCTTTTGGTCGACAGCATTTCACGCTCTGATACATATCCGTATGTTGATATCCGCGAGGATGACGTATCGATGGGTCACGAGGCTACAGTTTCCAAAATCAGCGATGACCAGCTCTTCTATTTGATGTCACGCGGCCTCAATGAAGATGAAGCTATGGCGATGATTGTTCGTGGATTCATCGAACCAATCGCCCGTGAATTGCCAATGGAGTACGCGCTAGAACTTAACCGCCTCATTGAGCTTCAGATGGAAGGTGCTGTCGGTTAATGAGCGCTCTCCAATCTAACCTTCTTGAACTTCACACTCCTAATGGACGTGAAGAAGCGTGGCGCTTTACTCCACTGAAGCGTCTTGCTGGCATGCACGACGGAAGTGCAAAAGCGGTCGAACTTGATTCGCTTCAGCCTGTCGCCGAACTACCACAAGGCGTAACTTTCACTTCAGTCGAAGCTGAGGCGCTTTCGCATACAGATGACATCATCATCAACCGTATCCGTGCATTCACGGGAAATGTCCGCCAACTCAAGATTGCAAAAGATCGAGAGATCGATCAACCGATCATTCTCTCTCGCACAATCATTCAACAGGCGACAGTTGAGTTCGCACGTGTACAGATCATTCTGGAGCCACACTCTCGCGCCACCGTTGTTTTGCAAAATGAGGGTGACTTTAACTTGGGCGAGGATCTTGAGATCCATGTGGGTGTTGGAGCAAAGCTCACTCTGATCTCTCTTCAAGAGTGGGGTCCAACGTCGGTCCATGCTGGCCACCATCACGCAATCGTTGAACGCGATGCAACCTTTAACTCGCTCGTTGTCACCGTCGGCGGATCTGTAGTTCGTCTACTACCCACAGTCGAGTTTGCTGGCCCGGGTGCAAGTACCGAACTCTTGGGTGTTTATTTCGCTACTGCAGGTCAGTACTTCGAGCATCGTATGTTTGTTGATCATCTTGTTCCACATGCAAAGTCACGCGTTAATTACAAAGGCGCACTTGCCGGCCAAGATGCACACACAGTGTGGATCGGCGATGTGTTCATTCGAGCAGCTGCTGAGGGCACGGACACATACGAGCTCAATCGCAATCTATTGCTCTCTGATGGTGCGCGTGCAGATTCTGTGCCAAATCTTGAAATTGAGACTGGCGAAATCGTGGGCGCAGGCCATGCCAGCACTACAGGTCGCTTCGATGATGAGCAGCTCTTCTATTTAATGTCTCGCGGAATCAATGAGTCAGATGCACGCCGACTCGTCGTGCGTGGTTTCTTCAATGAGATCGTGTCACAAATCGGAATCGAAGAAATTCAAGATCGTTTGATGGCTCGCATTGATGACGAATTATCAAAGGCGGCCAACTAAATGTCAGATCTACTTCTCTCGCAGTTACAACAGGGCAAGCCTGTGAAGGTAGAAAAGAACGGAAAAACTATCTGCGTAGCTCGTGTCGGCGATCAAGTATTTGCAGTTGACGACACTTGTTCACATTCAGACGCATCTCTTTCAGAGGGAGATGTCACAGACTTCAAAATCGAATGTTGGCTTCACGGAGCTGAATTCGATCTTCGTACAGGAGAAGCTCTGACTCCTCCTGCTGTTGCACCACTTCACACTTACGGCGTACATGTCGACGGAGACTCCGTCACAGTTGAGATCTAATCGGGGACAATGATGAGCACACTAGAAATTCGCGGCCTTAAAGTAAGCGTCACCACTGAAGGTGGAGATGTAGAAATCCTCAAGGGCGTAGATCTCACCATTAAGTCCGGTGAAACACACGCAATCATGGGACCTAACGGCTCCGGTAAGTCCACTCTTGCATACTCCATTGCTGGTCACCCTAAGTACACAATCACTGGTGGCACAGTCACACTTGATGGTGCAGATGTTTTGGAGATGACAGTTGATGAGCGCGCTCGTGCTGGTCTCTTCCTTGCAATGCAATATCCAGTTGAAGTTCCTGGAGTATCTGTCTCAAACTTCTTGCGCACAGCAGCGACTGCGTTGCGCGGAGAAGCTCCAAAGCTTCGCGAGTGGGTAGGCGAAGTAAAGAGTGCAATGGAAGCGTTGAAGATGGATGCATCTTTCGCATCACGTAATGTCAATGAAGGATTCTCGGGCGGAGAGAAAAAGCGCCACGAAATCATGCAGCTTGAGCTTCTCAGGCCAAAGATTGCAATCTTGGACGAGACTGACTCCGGTCTTGATGTCGATGCTCTCAGAGTTGTATCCGAGGGTGTCAATCGCGCGAAAGAAGCTAACGGTATTGGCGTTCTATTGATCACTCACTACACACGTATCCTTCGTTACATTCAGCCTGATTTTGTCCACGTTTTTGCCAACGGCAAGATTGTCGAAGAAGGCGGACCTGAGTTAGCTGAGAAGCTAGAAGCTAATGGATACGCGGAGTACGTCGGCGCCTAAGCGCAGATGTATGTGCCATGACCTTTAACCCCATCGAAGTGCGGAAAGATTTTCCGATCTTTACTCGCACAATTCGCGATGGAAAGAGATTGGTCTATCTTGATAGCGGAGCTACAGCTCAAAAACCACAAAGTGTGATTGATGCTGAGGTCGATTTCTATCGCTTGCATAATGCGGCAGCCCATCGCGGTGCGCATCAGCTCGCAGAAGAAGCAACGGACCTATTTGAGGGTGCGAGGGCAAAAGTTGCAGCTTTTATTGGAGCAGCGGTTGACGAAGTTGTCTTTACAAAGAGTGCGACCGAGTCTCTCAACCTAGTTGCTTATGCGATGGGAAATGCTCCAGTGGGCAACCGTTTCCACCTGAGCACTGGGGATGAGATTGTCGTTTCGCAAATGGAGCATCACGCTAATCTGATTCCTTGGCAACAACTCGCCGCACGCACTGGAGCTGTGTTGCGTTGGTTTGATGTGACCCCTGAGGGACGACTCGACCTCTCACAGATTCCACAACTCATTACAGATAGAACAAAGGTTGTGGCTCTGACCCATCAATCAAATGTTTTGGGAACGATTAATCCTTTATCTGAAATCGTTGCCGCAGCGCATGCTGTTGGTGCAGTTGTTGTTCTCGATGCCTGCCAATCTGTGCCGCACATGAAGGTAGATGTCACTGAGCTCGACATAGATTTCTTAGCTTTCTCTGGGCATAAAACAGTGGGGCCAACAGGAGTTGGCGTTATGTGGGGACGCAGCGCACTCTTAGAAGAGTTGCCACCATTTCTTACCGGTGGATCGATGATTGCAGATGTCTCTATGACTACGGCGACATGGGCACCAGCGCCGGCGAAATTCGAGGCTGGTGTACCAAATATGGCGCAAGCTATCGGTTTAGGTGCCGCAGTTGATTACTTAAGTGCGATAGGTATGGATGTGATTGCACAGCATGAACATGCACTCACACAGGATCTACTAGCAAAACTACTTGATATCAATGAGGTAGCTGTTGTTGGTCCCTTGAATATGGGGAACCGAGGGGGAGCGATCTCCTTTACCGTTGCAGGTATCCATCCTCATGATTTAGGTCAGTTCCTGGATAGTCAGGGAATAGCAGTCCGCACCGGACATCATTGTGCTTGGCCGCTGACTCGTTCACTTGGCGTACCCGCGACAACGCGCGCATCCCTTTATCTCTACAACTCAGTTGAAGACAATGACGCACTTATCGACGGTGTTAAATCTGCGATGAGGTACTTTAAATAATGAATCTTGACACCCTCTACCAGGAAGTGATTCTCGACCATTACAAGAATCCTCTCAATAAAAAACTTTCACCAACTTTTGATGCTCAGGTTCATCACATCAACCCAAGCTGTGGTGATGAGATCACTCTCAACCTCACCGCGGTAGACGGAGTGATTACAGCAATCACATGGGATGGTGTTGGCTGTTCGATTTCGCAGGCGAGTGTTTCGATCGCCAGCGATCTACTTGTTGGAAAGAGCTTCGAGCAAGCGGAAGCGATTTCAGATGATTTTGTTGAACTGATGCAGAGCAAGGGAAAGAAAGTAGGAGATGAGGCCGTGCTAGAAGATGCTGTGGCTCTAGCTGGCGTCTCGCAATATCCCGCACGCATCAAGTGCGCGTTATTGGGGTGGATGGCAATAAAGGATGCCTCTATACAGGCTCAGACAAAGTAAAAGGCTATAGAATTCCAACACTATTGAGAGGTAAGGCATGAGCGCAAAAGTAGAAGATGTAACTGAGGCTATGAAGGATGTAGTCGATCCGGAACTCGGCATTAACGTAGTTGATCTTGGTCTTATTTACGATGTGATGGTCGATGAGAGCAATATTGCAATCCTAAATATGACTCTCACCTCAGCTGCTTGCCCTCTTCAAGACGTTATTGAGGATCAAACACGTCAAGCACTTGCACCTCTGACAAGTGATGTAAAAATCAATTGGGTCTGGATGCCACCTTGGGGTCCGGATAAGATTTCAGATGATGGTCGTGAACAGTTGAGGGCTTTAGGGTTTACTGTTTAACCCATGTCACAACACGCGATGTGGATGACCTTTAGGTCAATCACTGCAGATCCATCAGTTAAAGAAGCCAAACTCAAACCAGGTACAGTCAAAAGAATTCTGAGTTACGCCCAGAAGTACAGAAGTTACCTCTTCTTCTTTCTCGCCACTGTCGTCGTTGACGCATTCTTAATTGTCTCTACACCTTTGCTTTTGAGGAAGTTAATTGACGATGGAGTAATACCGAAGGACGCAGAGCTTGTCACACAGCTAGCTCTGATAGTGGGTGGCCTTGCCCTAGTCGATGCCTTAATGAACATCATCGGTAGATGGTTTTCAGCCCGCATCGGTGAAGGTCTCATTTATGACTTGCGCTCTGAAGTTTTTGCCCATGTGCAACGCCAATCGATCGCCTTTTTCACTCGCACGCAGACAGGTGCTCTCATCTCGCGCATTAACTCCGATGTCATGGGTGCCCAGCAGGCATTCACGGCAACGCTATCGGGGGTCATCAGTAACGTTATTAGTTTATTGCTGGTGACAATTGCGATGCTCTTTCTTTCATGGCAGATCACTCTCTTCTCATTAGCCCTACTTCCGCTCTTCCTTCTGCCCACAAAATGGGTGGGGAGAAAGATTCAATCGCTGACTCGAGATTCTTTCGAACTGAATGCACAGATGTCGAGCACCATGACAGAGAGATTCAATGTCTCAGGTGCGCTGCTTGTTGCTCTCTATGGCAAGCACTCCAATGAGAAAGAGTATTTCCGGTCTCGTGCACGACGCGTTGCTGATATTGGAATTCAGTTGGCACTCCTCAATCGTTTGTTTTTTATCTCACTTACTAGCGTGGCAGCAATTGCAACTGCTTTCGCCTATGGAATCGGTGGACACTTAGCGATCAACGGCACAATCACTGTCGGATCGATGATTGCAATAACTGCCTTACTGGCTCGCCTGTATGGTCCATTGACTGCGCTTTCAAATATTCGCATTGACGTGATGACAGCCCTTGTCTCTTTTGAAAGAGTTTTTGAGGTATTGGATCTTGCACCAATGGTGACAAGCAAACCCGATGCAAAAACATTGACAACTTCAATGCCTCGAGTCGAGTTCAAAGATGTCGCCTTCAGATACCCAAAGGCTGACGAGATTTCTTTAGCCTCACTCGAGTCTGCAGCAAAACTAGAGACTGTAGATTCTGGCGAGATTCTTAAAGGTGTCTCGTTTGTCGCCGAACCAGGAACACTAACCGCCCTCGTCGGGCCGTCGGGTGCTGGAAAGACAACGATTAGTGCCTTGATTCCAAGACTTTATGATGTAACAGGCGGGTCAATTGAGATCGATGGTCACGACGTTCGCGATGTTGAATTAGAGACCTTGCGTGAATGCATAGGTGTAGTGATGCAAGATGCGCACCTCTTTCACGAAACGATCGCTGAGAATCTGAGATATGCCAAGGAAGATGCAACTCTTGAAGAGATGGAAGCTGCATGTCGCAGCGCACAAATCTGGACTCTTATCGATTCGCTTCCTCAAGGATTAGAGACGATGGTGGGTGAGCGAGGACATCGCTTGAG
>JAIXYD010000045.1 GCA_027490415.1 Streptomycetaceae bacterium | reverse complement strand
GGAGCAGCGGTTGGGGCTGCAGCAAATTTGTCGCTATCGGCCAAAAGCAGAATTGCGATGAGGGCGATAACGAGAATGCTTGCCTGCAAAAGGTAACCCGCACCGTCGAAGGTGATCGATGACATTGCAGCTTTTGAAGAGTAAACCCCACGCGTGCGAAAGAGGGCAACTAGCGCCAGTACAAGTGTGAACACTGCAAGGAAAAGTTGTGCAGAACTACGTGACTTGCGTGGAGCAAATGCCTCAACAAGAACACCGATAAGTGCTCCCGCAAGAACAACAAGGATGGGTGCCAAAATTCCATAATTGAGGACTGGGGCGGTAAATGTACTCACTTACTTTCCTCCATTCATGGTTGGAGCGGGATCGCTATAACCCATCTGGCTTACAACTTGTGCTGCTGCAGGATTAATAATCTTCAGTAGCGGAGAAGGATAGAAACCGAGAACTACGATGATTGCAATAACCGGAGCGATTGCAACCTTCTCGCGAAGATTCAGATCCTTAAGATTTTCATTTCCTGGAGTTGTTGGGCCATGTAGAGCTCGTTGTACTGGAATCAAAATGTAGAGCGCAGCAAGAACAATTCCAAAGGTAGCGATGATTGCTGCCACCGGATAACGCGTATAGGTACCGACTAGGACCAAGAACTCACTCACGAAACTTGATAGTCCCGGTAGCGCCAAACTTGATAAACCTGCGATGAAGAAGCTCCATGCCATGATCGGTGTAATTCGCTGCAATCCACCAAAATCGGAGATTGTGGAAGATCCGCGACGAGTTGCCATCCAGCCCGCTACCAAGAAGAGCGCTGCGGTTGAGAAGGCGTGGTTAAACATATAGAGAGTCGCGCCGCTCTGAGACTGAGATGTCATCGCAAAAATACCTAGAGTGATGAACCCGAAGTGCGAGATCGATGTGTAGGCAATGAGGCGCTTAATATCTTTTGCACCGATTGCCAGAAACGCACCATAGAGGATGGAAATCAATGAAAGAACAATGATGAGAGGTGTAAAAGTCTTCGTCGCATCAGGGAAGATCGAGACACAGAAACGGATCATTCCGTAAGTTCCAACCTTGTCGAGCACACCGAGAAGAAGAACGGATGTACCGGCAGTTGCGCTCTTTGCTGCATCAGGTAGCCAGGTATGGAACGGCCAGAGTGGAGCTTTGATTGCAAAGGCGATGAAGAAGCCTAAGAAGAGAATGTTCTGTGTTGTACTGCTCATCGATGTGTGCAGCTCTGAAAGCTTGGTGATATCAAATGTGTGACCACCGTTATTTCCTGAGATCACATAAAGCCCAATGACGGAGGCGAGCATCAAGAGTCCACCGAAGAGGCTGTAGAGAAGGAACTTCACTGCAGCTGCTGCGCGCTCTCCACTGCCGTAGCCGCCAATGAGGAAGTAGACAGGAATGAGCATCGCTTCAAAGAAGACATAGAAGAGGAAGAGATCAGTTGCGGCGAAGACGCCAATCATCATGGTCTCAAGTACCAAAATCAGGATGTAGAAAGTCTTTACTCCCCAACGACCGCCCTCAGACTCGTGCCACCCTGCCAAAATCACAACAGGGGCAAGAACCACAGACATCAGAATAAGTACCAGAGCAATTCCATCAACGCCCATTGCCCAGTTGATGGCAAAGGATGGGATCCATGAATAGCTCTGTCTAAATTGAAGCGCGGTGTTCTCTGTATCAAAGCTGAGCGCTTTCACGATTGTTGCGATTGCAACAACAACTGTTGTTGCTAAGGCAATCTGCTTCACAAGAGTTGTCTTGGCTGAAGGCATGGCTGCGATGATTGCAGCGCCCAACAGTGGAAGAAGCATGATGATTGTGATTGTCATTATTGAGTCACCACCCAAATCGCTGTGAGTAGAGCAAGTGCCCCAACAAGAATAAGCGCCGCGTAAGAACGAACATAGCCCGATTGTGTACGACGTAAGGTTGAACCTGAATCGACTGTCAAAGAACCGACTCCTCGTACTGCGCCATCGATCACTACTTCATCAACAGCTACCAGGCCACGAGTAATCGCTTGTCCTGGGCGCATAAAGACTGCCTCGTTAAAGGCATCTTGTCCCAAATCGTTGCGAGCAAAGCGAGTTGCCCACGTAACATCAGTAGGAGCGACCGCGTCAACGTCCTTAAATTGATATTTCAAGAGGGCAACTGTTACGCCGATAACCACCATTGTTATCGCCAAAATGGTGACAACGCTGTGAGGCAGTAATTCTTCGTGACCTTTATGTTGCTCGAAGAGTGGATACAGCCAATTCTTTAGTGCATCACCGCGGTACAAAAGAAGTCCGGAAGTTACAGATCCGATTGAGAGGATCACCATTGGAAGCCACATCAGTGCAGGTGATTCATGTGGATGCGCATCTTCATCCCAGCGAGCCTTGCTGGTAAATGTCATCACCATCACTCTGGTCATATAGAAAGCTGTAATTGCCGCTCCCAGAAGAGTGACGCTTCCAAGAATGATTCCCTTGATTCCGCCAGAGTTAAATGCTTCAGCGATGATCGCATCCTTAGAGTAGAAACCAGCAAATGGTGGAACACCGATGATTGCCAAGTAACCCAGACCAAAAGTAATAAATGTAATCGGCATAAACTTTCGAAGTGCGCCATATTTGCGCATATTCACTTCGTCATTCATTCCGTGCATGACCGATCCTGCACCAAGGAACATTCCTGCCTTAAAGAATCCGTGTGTCAGTAGGTGCATGATTGCAAATGC
>JAIXYD010000149.1 GCA_027490415.1 Streptomycetaceae bacterium | reverse complement strand
TTACCTTCTTCTCTGTTATCTCATAAAACGAACATGGTTCGACCAGCCTGAAATCCTGTGGATTCTCGTCTGGACCGAAGGGTGAGTCTAAGGCAGAGCCCCCGTATAAGGGAAATCGGGAAATACTCCTTGCCGACACGCGGAGAGAAGTTCAGGCGCTCTTTCGGTAGCCGGATGGGCATTTAGGGCTGACCGCGGTGACTTTCTTCACGACCTTTGTCTTGGTGACCTTTCGACAGGTGATTGTGGAGACTTTCTTAGCCGGCGCAGCCTTTGCCGTCGGGGTTGGGGTCGGGCTCGCAGCTGGGGCAACTACCACCGGCTCAGGAGCTTTCTGCGTGAGCTTTGCGGAGATGGTTGGAGATGAATATGTAAAGCCATTTGCGGAAAGACTCAACCAACCCTTTGATTCATTGATGGTCTGAGTTGCCACCTGCATCGAGCCATCTTCGGCGAGAATGGAAATACTGCCCTGAATCGGACTTTCATTGAATCCGTAAATGCAGCGTGCAACGCTGGCGCGAATCTTTAGATCGTATGTACCTCTAAAGACCTCACCTTTAGCAGTGTGGTGCGGGGCAATCACTTTGTAATCAAGTGACTGCAGTTCGCTATTAAACGCCGGAGGTCCTGCTGAATATGCAGCGGCGTTTGTTGTTACAAAGCCGACGAGATCATCTGCATCCTTTATACATGTATTTGAATTAGATAGCTCCCATCGTGGAAGTGTGTAAAAAGTCCACGTAGATTGCGTTGCACTCGCTTTATCTTTAATTTGAGGGATCCAAAGAGCAAGCGTCTCCATTGAATTCTTTCCGGACGTCGAAATTATCTCCTGAAAATTTCCGGTCGCAAGTGATTTTGTATTGTGCTGTCCCTGACCGCCTAGTACTTTGCCATCAAGAATGTACTTTTGAATTTCAGGAGTGAGGTTCTCCCATCGATACCATTCACCAACCACTGGTACCGAAACCGGGGATGCAGATACTTCGATTACCTGCTCTTGGTTATACCCTGCAGAGATACTGACATCTGGATTATAGATTCGGCCATGCAGCCAACCGGATAACTTTTGTTGTAGTCGAATTTTAACGCCGAAGGTGTAGCCCTCTGGAAATGCTTGACGCTTGGCGCAGCTGCCGTTGTCAATCATTGCGCAGTATCGCCACTCGTCAATGGAATCATGACGAACACCTTTATTGGTACCGGGTGAGGAATCGGTTGCGTCCTGTGCAATCTGTCGCACATAACGACCATTAACGAGATTGATTGGCGTGACGTTGACGATCATCGAATTCATCTGAAACTTTTCGTTCGTCACCTTTTGATTAGGCTTCTTTTCAAGAAAACTGTTTGTAAATGCTTGGAGAATATATGAACTTCCTGATCCACCATGTGTTGCACCGGGAATATCCCAGATGGTCGGTGCGCCACCAGTCGGAAGATTTATCGCATCATTGCCTTTAAAATCCCATGGCGCATAGGCAGGATATGGAGTCGGATTTACCGCCTCTACTCGAATGCCAAATTGATTGGTCGCATAAAAGCTTTCGATGCAGTTGGTTGGTATTTCAACTGAGCAAGGTTGTAAGAATGCCTGAGCAGCGATGTTGTTAAGTTCGATGCATTTTGGAGCGTCAACTGTCGCACAGTGAAACTCTGGGCCGGGCGTACCAGCTTGGACTGCGTTGCGAGCCAAGAGTCGCGATGGCTCTCGATTAAGCGTTGAATTGTCAGATACAAAGAGCGAACGCCACCCCTCTCCTTGCGGAGATGCAGATGGAGTCCACCATTCATCTGGAACTTCGGCGGCATTTACCGGAGAGAGTGCGGTAAAGAGAAACACTCCCCCCAGTAGCGCCGAAATCAGTTTTCTCATAATTACTTCTTCTTATATCCCCTCGGGCACATTGGCTTCACGGCCGTGATCTTCTTGACCGACTTACCCATCGTGCAGGTTATCGTAGTCTTGTTGAGCATTTTAGTGACCGGCTTCCAATCTTTTTTCAATGAGATTTTTAGCTTAGGGCGTGAGTAGTGGAAACCAGATATGTCAACGATGATCTTGCCATTTCTGACTCCGATTGTTGATACTAAATTGTTTCCCTCATTCACAGCTGTAATGATTTGAACATTAAGAGCTTTGACAGCATCGTTAGCGTTTTCAAGCCCCCATAGAAGCTTCGCATCGGCTGCTGGAATTACTGCTTTGTAGAAACCGTAATTCAGCGTTGTTCCATCAGGAGCAAAGTGTGGCGCCGCTGCTGTGAAGGTAAATTCTTTATCTTCTGCATTCCATACAGGAGTGCTGAGATCGCAGACTCCGTTAGAAGAAACAACCATATCTCCGGTCAAACCATCCACTCCGAAAGCAGACTGTCCTTCATTATTGATGAAGAGGATTGCTTGAAGTTGAACAACGATCGCTCGAGCTACGCCCGTCTCGCCGCTACAATCGGCTGATTTTCCTGCCAATGGAACCGCAACTGGGCTACCACCAAATTTGATTGTTGATTGACTATTTGTAGTGCTGTAATCACCCGTAAAGTTGGTGCCTACTCCAACCAAAACTCCTGGCTTTACTTCGCCAGTCTTTACCTTCACTTCAATTGTGAGGTCGCTATCTAGATCAGCTGTGAAACCAGAGTTTCCTGGCTTAGTTGCCAGACTCACCTTATTTGAAGTTGATGTAATTGTTGGAAGAACGTTTATGAAGATGTGATTAACGAAAGGATTCGCAGTCTTTGCATCCACAAAAAGCCCACTGTAACCAAGTGAATCAAGTCCTTCAGCAGACCAATCTGGAGTGGTCCATCGACCAGAAAGTGCGCGACCTGTCGAAAGAGATGGAATCGAGGATACTGGCGCATTTGCGGTCGATGTTTCAGTTGTTGCTGTCGCAGAATCAGAGCTGACTGTGGCGGTATCGACCGGAGTGCTAGCTAGACCATCTGCAACCCACGTCAATGCAATTGGAACGCCAGAAACGCCCGTTACTGAAACTGACTCCACACAGTAAACAGTCCGTGACTGTGAACAAACTGGCCACGAGCTCTTTGGCACATTGATGGCGGCGTTTGCAACAGGTGCAATGCTTGCAAGAAGACTCGCAATTAAAGCAAAGGCGCTTGCCCCTGCAATCACTCTCTTTTTCATACTTCCCCCTGAAAAATAACTCCACATCTGTGGGTCAGCCATCCCTGGCTCTATCCCTCTCACCGCTCGGAACTCCCCCGTTTATGCACTGCCAGAGTAAAGTTTTGAGAAATGTATGGTCATTGTCTTATCGGGACTGCGAGAGATACCAGTTCCACTGCCATTCAAATTCGCTCTCTGGGATCAGCGAGTACTGGAACTCCTCAAAGGTGTAGACCAGTTCTGCATAGCCCCCGGGCAGCACGGCGGTCGGGCGCGAATCACTCACCATCGGTGTGTGATCAGCGAAGATTGCTAGGGATGGAGAGGTGGAGATCAGATCCTTGGTTCGATTCTCAAATGAAATCTGCCATGTGATCGGGCACTGAAACTCACCGCAACGCTCCCACGAAATCTTTAAGCCGACTGCAGTTAATCCGCCGAGAGTATCTCCGAGTCCACCGGCGCCACTGATAGCACCAAGGTCACCAACTGAAGGCTCCCAGTCGATTGGGTAATCAGAGATGAGACCAATAATCTCAGGACGCGTGACAGCATTTGAGCCGCTGTCCACTGTCGAACTCGAACTCTGAATTGAAGTTCCAGGGCGAACGAGTTCGTAGATTCCAATACTCGCAAGGCCGATTACGAAAACGCCAAGAACAGCTGTAAGAGCGCGCATGATTCGCTGGCGACGAACGCGAGCGATAATGACAGGTGCAAGATCAACATTTTCAAGTGGCCCGAGGGACATCCATTGAATCTCGCGCTTAATCAGAGGATCGATATCACTCATTATTTTCCACCACCTCTGCTACGACGATTTCTAATTCGTTCTCATCTTTAGTTTTCTGCGTGAGCTCTCTACCTGTAGAACGCTCAAGCTCGGGAGTTAATTCCACATATGCAGCAACTGCCGCTTTCCCTCGCGCAAAGTGAGATGCCGCAGTTCCCATTGGTATCTCCATAATCTTTGCAATCTCGCGCAAATTCATTCCGTGTTCAAAGTAGAGAACAAGGACTGCACGTTGAGCCGCGGAAAGTGATTTCAGAGCTGCCTGAACCAAGAGGCGCTGTGTGACATCTTCGCTCTCGTCAACAAGTTGGCGAATATCATCGGCTAAATCCCAGGATGTCTCTTTCTCTTGCTGCTTGCGCAACCACTTGCGTCTCATATCTGTGTGGCGCGAGACCATAACTCGCATCAAATAAGCTTCAGGATTTTCATGTTCGCGAATCTTGCTCCAGCGCTTAAAGACATCGGCAAGCGCCTCTTGGAGTACATCTTCCGCATTTTGGGTATCGAAGCAGATCATTTTGGCAGCGCGCAGAAATGATTTCTGGTTCTCTTGAAGCCAGATTGTAAATTCGATCTGATCGCGCGTGCTCACGGGTTTATCTTAGAGGGTGGCTCTTAATCTAGTAAGTCTGATATCTCCACGCCAAGGCTTGCTAGCTTTTCACGACCACCATCGATTGCGGTGAGCACAAATGGCTTGCCATCGGGAAGTAGAACAAATGAATTTTCAAAGTGGGCTCCACGCGAGTGGTCATTTGAAACAACAGTCCACTCATCTTTCAAAACATGAGTTTTTGCGGTCCCACGCGTGATCATCGGTTCAATTGCCAGAGCCAACCCCGGGACGAGTTCTGGGCCATTGCCGGGCTTTCCAAAGTTAAGAACGTGAGGTTCTTGGTGCATCTCGGTGCCGATTCCGTGCCCACCATACTCAGCCAAAATTCCGTACTTGCCTTGTGAATCAATGTAACTTCCAATTGCGTGGCTGATATCAGTTAAACGACCACCAACTTTTGCTGCAGCAAATCCGCGCCACATAGATTCTTCGCAAACATCCATCATCTTCTGATCGGCTGGATCAACACTTCCTACTCCGTAAGAAAACGCTGCATCTCCATGCCAACCATCGATAATTGCACCGCAATCAATTGAGACAACATCTCCATCTTCAATAATGCGATCTCCTGGAATGCCATGAACAATTTCATCGTTAATTGAGATGCAAATTGTTGCTGGGTATCCGTGATATCCCAGAAAATTAGATGATCCGCCACCGCGCTTAATATTTGCCGCCGCAATTGCGTCGAGTGCATCGGTTCGCATTCCGACCTTGATTGATTGGCGAAGGAGATCAAGAGTTTGACCAACAAGAAGACCTGCTCGACGCATAGTCTTAAGCTGATCGAGAGTTTTGATCTGTATTGCCATAGTCGTTCCTATTGAACGCGGCTAAGTGCATCAATTGCGCGATGTGTAATTTCAGAGACTTCGCCAACAGCACTTACTGTGATCAATAAACCTTCGGTGCGGTAGAAGTGAATGATCGGCGCGGTCTGCTCTTCATAGACGGCAAGGCGTCGCGCGATAACTTCAGCCTTATCGTCTTCGCGCTGATAAAGCTCTCCACCATCTGAAGGACAGTTTGTGGATCCTGCCTCAGCAGGCTTTCCACATTCGCGACATGTCATACGAGATGAAAGTCGAGCGATGATCTCTTCAGATGGAATTGAGAATTCGAGAACTGCATTGAGTGGAGTTTTCTTCTCAGCCATGATCGCGCGGAGGACCTCTGCCTGTGAAACATTACGCGGCCATCCATCGAGCAAGAATCCATTCTCTGCATCTGATTCTTCAAGACGTGCACGAACCATTGCATTGGTGATCTCATCACTTACGAGTTCGCCACGATCAACAAAAGCTTTCGCCTCAAGTCCTAGCGGTGTTCCCGCCTTCATATTTGCGCGAAAGATATCGCCTGTAGAGATATGTGGAATTGAGTAATGTGCTGAGAGAAAAGCTGCTTGTGTTCCCTTGCCAGCACCTGGTGGTCCAACCAGGACTAATCTCATTAGCGCAGGAATCCCTCATATGAACGC
>JAIXYD010000110.1 GCA_027490415.1 Streptomycetaceae bacterium | reverse complement strand
GGAGTCCGAGGAGTGACTACTAATCCAAGTATTTTTGGTGCCGCCATTGTCGGCGCTGATGAATACGCGGCTGATATCGCTTCATTATCTGGAAAGAGTGTCGACGAAGTAGTTCGCACCTTGACTACCGACGATGTTCGCGTTGCATGTGACCTATTTGCTGATATCTACAAGGGCAGCAACGGTGTAGATGGTCGTGTGAGCATTGAGGTTGACCCTCGATTGGCTCATAAAACTCAGGAAACAATCGAAGAAGGTGTGGCACTTCATGCACTTGTTGGCCGTCCCAACGTCATGATCAAAGTTCCGGCAACCAAGGCAGGACTTCCAGCAATTACTGCACTCATCGGTAAAGGGATCAGTGTTAATGTCACGCTGATCTTCTCTCTTGAACGATATGGCGAAGTGATCGATGCATTCAGCACCGGCATGGAACAAGCCAAAAACGCTGGGCTAGATCTGGCCTCAATCCATTCTGTTGCTTCATTTTTTATTTCGCGCATTGATAGCGCAGTCGATAAAGAGCTGAAAGCCGTTGGAAACACCGAGCTTCTTGGCAAAGTTGCTGTTGCCAACGCACATCGCGCATATGCGTTATTCCTCGATAAATTCAACCAAGCATCGTGGACATCACTTGAAGCACATGGGGCACTTGTCCAGCGGCCGCTCTGGGCATCCACTGGTGTGAAAGATCCTGCTTACCCTGACACTCTTTATGTCGATACTCTCATCGCTCCACATACAGTCAACACCATGCCACAATCGACACTCGATGCTTTTCTAGATCATGGAAAAGTAAATCCAGAGTCCATTACAGCCGAGCTTGCGAATGCGGAGAGAGCTCTCAAGGAGCTAGCAGCTCTTGGAATTTCACTTGAGAAGATTACGGATGCCCTTGAAGCAGATGGTGTTAAGAAGTTTGAAGAGGCATGGATATCTCTTCTAGCCGATGTAGAGAAGGTAATGGCTCAATGAAAGTAACGGGTGCCTCACTCTCTCGCGTTGATCGCAATGATGATCTTTACAAGCATCTCATCGGAGTTCATCAGCGAATTGCCGAGAAAGATCCAACAACGTGGGGACCAGAAGCAGCGACAGAAGCTGCTGTTCGTTTGAATTGGGTTGATCTCCCAGAAAGTTCTAGAACTCTGCTGCCGGAAATCGATGCTCTGACTGCAAGGTTTCGCCACATTAAAAATATCGTTCTGGCAGGTATGGGTGGATCATCACTGGCTCCCGAGGTGATTGCACAGAGCTTTGATCGAGAACTCTTTATCTTGGATTCCACTGATCCTAACTATCTTGCACACGCACTTAATGGGGATCTATCGTCGACCTTGGTTGTTGTCTCATCCAAATCGGGTTCAACGATTGAGACTTCCTCAGCCCGTGTTGCCTTTGCGGAAGCTTTCAATCAGGCGGGTCTCATCATTTCTGAGCATATGGTTGTCGTCACTGACCCAGGCTCTCCTCTAGATCAGCAATCTCGTCATCAAGGACTTACTGTTATCAATGCTGATCCTCATGTAGGTGGAAGATTTAGCGCGTTAAGTGCTTTTGGTCTTGTTCCAAGCGCGCTGGCAGGAGTCGATGTCTCGTTATTGCTCGATGCCGCAAGTGATTGCAAGAAAAACTTTCTCATCGATGGCACTTCCATCATCGATGTGGCATGGCTACTCACCACGCAAAGTCAGCAATACGTGTCATTTATCGATGCCGACTCAGGGATGCCTGGGTTATCGGATTGGATTGAGCAGTTAGTAGCCGAATCAACTGGTAAATCCGGAGTGGGACGACTTCCAATAGCCGCTGAGGATTTAGAGAGTGCCTCCATCGGTGGAGCGTTCACTGTCGCTTTTCACGAAATGGGTGCAGACCTTACTGTTCTTGGTGAATTGGGTGAACACTTTATCTTCTGGGAATGGGTGACAGCTCTGGTGGGTGCGGCGCTAGAAATTGATCCTTTCAACCAACCCAATGTCACGGAAGCAAAGAATGCAACATCTTCACTGCTCTCTGAGTGGGGTGGTCAGCTTCCAGTATTGGCACCGGATTTCGCAGATAAGTCGGTTGAAATATTTGGAATTGCTGCAGATCTAAATTCCGCGCTGCAAAGTTTTATTGCTTCCGTTCAAGATGGTGGCTACATCTCTATCCATGCATATCTCGATCGCCGTGATGATGCGCGCCTTCAGGAGTTGCGAAAAGTTCTCTCACTCAAGACGGGTCTTCCGGTCACTTTTGGTTGGGGACCACGTTTCCTCCACTCCACCGGGCAGTTCCATAAAGGTGGTCAGCAAAACGGTGCCTTCCTCCAAATTACCGGTGAAGCCAGCTGTGATTTCGCGATTCCAGGTAGCAACTTTGGATTTAAGACATTAGTGATGGCGCAAGCGTTAGGTGACAACCGTGCACTGGCTGAAAGAAAATTCCCGCTCCTGCGTCTTCACCTTCAAGAGCGCAGTACGGGAATTACTCAAATTTTAGAAGCTGCGAGATCGCTTTAATTTAATCCTCGCCGCGTAACTTCTTGAGTGCATCTTCTAGAATCTTTGCACCTTCTGCATCTGTGCGACGTTCTTTTACATAGGCCAAGTGGGTCTTGTATGGAACATTAACTACGGCACTTGGTGGATTGTTTCGATCACGACCGGCTGGAAGACCACACTTTGGGCAATCCCATTCAGCTGGAATCACTACCGTTTCTTCAACCGCAAACGATGGTCGGACTTCATGTCCTTTGCCGCACCAGTATGAAACTGTCGCGCGTTCGATCTGATCGCCGCGCTCTGCCTCGCCCATTGGGCCAGCGCCGACACGACTTCCACGAATAGCACTTGCCATCTTTGCTTATCCCTTCAAAACGAGTGAGAGTGCGACGACTCCTGCAAACCAGAGACCACCAACAACGATTGTGATGCGATCAAGATTGCGCTCAACAACTGAGGAACCGCCATAGTTTGAGGAGACGCCTCCACCGAAGAGATCTGAAAGTCCTGCGCCTTTTCCTTTGTGGAGAAGAACAAGAAGGATCATTACAACGCTGGTGATGACCAGAAAAATGGATAGTCCGAGGGCCATAGCCGTACTCCTTACTTCGTAGAGGGGAAGGATACTAGATCGCGGCAGGCTAGCCCCCCAGAACTAACTACCCTCGCCGAGGCGATTACTGCTGATCTTGTGCGTAAAACTTGGCGATTTTAGCTAGCTCTTCTGGATCTAGGCTCGCTCCCCCAATAAGTGCGCCATCCACATCTGACTGCTTCATAATCTCGACGATATTCGAAGACTTAACAGATCCTCCATAAAGGATTCTCATTGCAGAAGCAATCTCTGGCGAACCAATTACCCCAATTTCTTCGCGGATGGCAGCACACACTTCCTGCGCATCTTCAGGGGTTGCTGTTTTTCCGGTGCCAATGGCCCAGACAGGTTCGTAAGCAATAACCATTTTCTTAAGTTCAGGTTTGGTGAAACCTTCAAGTCCGGCACGAATCTGGCGAATGACGTGGGATACATGGGTTCCTGACTCGCGAATAGAGAGCTCTTCGCCGACGCAGAAAATTGGAGTCAACTCATTAGCAAGGGCAGCCTTAATCTTACGATTCACAAGTGCATCATCTTCCTTATGAATTGCGCGACGCTCTGAGTGGCCGATAACAACAAAGGTGCAGCCCAACTTTTTTAACATTGATCCGGATATATCACCGGTGAAGGCACCGCCTGCTTCCGGTGACAGGTCCTGTGCTCCGTATTGCAGACGAAGACGATCACCATCAACCAAGGTTTGAATCGAACGAATATCAGTAAATGGAGGAATGATTGCTACATCAACTTCATCATAATCTTTATCCGATAACGAGTAGACAAGTTTTTGAGCAACAGCGATCGCCTCAAGATGATTGAGATTCATCTTCCAGTTGCCCGCCATAAGTGGCTTACGCATGTGCTTCTCCTTCTATCGTTTTCTGTTTAGGGACATCTATTGGCAAAGATTAGAGGTCCAGCGCTGACAATCCAGGCAACTCTTTACCTTCAAGATATTCAAGAGATGCTCCACCGCCGGTTGAAATATATCCGAAATCACTATCGGCAAAGCCGAGGGCGCGAACTGCGGCAGCAGAATCACCGCCACCAACTACGGAGATCCCAGAGACTTCGGTCAGAGCCTGCGCAACGACACGAGTTCCGTGAGCAAAGTTTGCAAACTCAAAGACACCCATAGGACCATTCCAAAACACTGTCTTGCACTGTGCAATCGCGGCTGCAAAAGCCAGAGCAGACTCTGGGCCAATATCTAGTCCCATCTGATCAGCAGGGATCTTCTCTGCAGAGACCACAAGTGCTGGAGAGTCACTTTTAAACTCGGCAGCAACAACAATATCTGTAGGGAGAATTAACTTAACGCCGGAAGATTCCGCTTTCGCAATGAGGTCTTTGACTGTTGGGATTAAATCGCTCTCGACCAGTGATTTACCAATTTCTTTGCCTTGGGCGGCAAGGAAGGTAAAGACCATTCCGCCGCCAATAGCCATCACATCGACTTTGTTGAGCAGATTGGAAATTACACCGATCTTGTCAGAGACCTTAGCTCCCCCAAGAACAACTCCATAAGGTCGAGCTGGGTCAACGGTGAGCTTCTTCAAAACCTCTACCTCTGCACCGACAAGCGTTCCGGCAGCGTGTGGCAAAAGCTTAGGCAGATCATAAACAGATGCATGTTTGCGATGGACAGCACCAAAACCATCACCAACATAAACATCGGCAAGTTTTGCTAGCTCTTCTGCGAACCCTTTTCGTTCGGCCTCATCTTTAGAAGTTTC
>JAIXYD010000128.1 GCA_027490415.1 Streptomycetaceae bacterium | reverse complement strand
TCCAGCGCGCTTGAGAGCGATTGGGGAGTGAGAGATTGCTGAGTCGACGCCTGGCACTAGTCCAGCCTAAAGGTAGGCTTGCCTTCTTGCTAATCTCACAAGACGAATTACTAGGAGTTGTGAAGTGCGCGTTGGAATTGCAGGCTACGGATTAGCTGGTCGTGTCTTTCACGCACCTCTTCTTAAAGGCTGCGGCTTTGAGGTGGCCTCAATCTTGACTTCAAACCCCGAGCGGATCACGCAGGCCAAACATGATTTTCCTAGCGCAGAAATTTATTCTGATGTGAATCCATTTCTGGATTCGCGCCTTGATCTCGTGGTGATCGCATCGAGCAATGTCGCGCATCTACCTCAAGCGCGAGCGGCGCTAGAGCGACAGATCCCTACGGTTGTCGATAAGCCAATGGGGCGATCGGTTGCTGAAGTTAAGGAGATGATTGAACTCTCCGAAAAGAGAAACACTCTTCTCACTACATTTTTTAATCGCCGGTGGGATAGCGATAGTTTGACAATAAAGAAGTTGCTGAGCACGGGCGAACTTGGCCAGCCATTTCGCTTTGATGGTCGATTTGAACGTTTCCGCCCCGAACGAAATCTAAGTTCGTGGCGAGAAAATCTTTCTCCAGAAGACGGCGGGGGATTGCTGCTAGATCTTCAATCGCATTTGGTCTCTACTGCACTTGATTACTTTGGTCCCGCTCAACTTGTCAGTGCCAGTGTTCGCTCTATCCGGGGCGGAGCAGATGACGATGTCACTTTAGTTTTGCGCCATGATTCTGGTGTCGATTCTTATCTTGCAGCTTCGGCGGTAAGCGGTGCACCAGGACCGCGCGTGAGATTACTTGGAAGCAAAGGCGCACTTGTCATCAACGAGCTCGATCCACAAGAGGATGCACTTCGCTCGGGAGAAATTCCTCATGGTGGGAGTTGGTCTAAGCCGATGACCAGTGCTGCATTAATTCACAAAGGCGTAGAGGTGTTCCCGGTCGAGAGCATTTCCGGAAATTATGCAACTTTCTATTCATTAGTCAGAGCGGCTATAGAAAATGGGTCGCCAGCTCCGGTATCTCTTGCAGATGCGCTTCGGGTTGCTGAGATTATCGAAGAAGCGCGAGCAATCAGTGTCCGATAGCTCACTACCCGTCGTAGTTGTTGGGGCTGGATTAGCAGGACTTTCCGCCGCTCGAACGCTGATAGATGCAGGGATCGATGTTCGCGTTTTGGAGTCGTCGACAACTGTTGGCGGACGAGTGCAGACCGATGAAATAAATGGCTATCGGTTCGATCGTGGATTTCAATTGATTAACTCCAGATACCCAGAGCTTGTAGCCCTTGGCATTATCGATCAGTTGGATTTTCGTCCTGCGCCACGTGCAGTCGACATCGCACTTGATGGCTCTGTAGTCCGACTCGGGGACCCGCGTAAATACTTTCTCTCAGCGCTGCGCCCGCAGTCGGGAACCTTGAAAGAGAAGTTTTCATTTCTGAGATATCTATTGTCCTCTTCGGCACATGGCGCAAATGTTGAAGCCGAATTACTCGCCGCGGGTTGCAACAATCTCTACCTGCGAGTACTCAAGCCATTCCTTACTGGAGTTTACTTGGCCCAACCATCTCGCGTCGATTCTGTGAGTGGAAGAGAAATTATTAAGAGCTTTATTAGCGGATCGCCGGGCCTACCAGCTCGTGGTGCAGGCGCACTTTCACAGTTATTGGCGCAAGACATTGGTGTTGTTGAAACCGATACCCAGGTAAATCTTATTTCGGGCCTCGAGCTATCTACATCTAAGGGCGAGATGCAGGCGCGTGCGATCATTGTTGCAACCGATCAAACAACTGCTGCGCAACTTCTTGAAATTGAAGAGGTCGGTGAGAGCGTCAGTTGCACAACGTGGTTTCACTCAACTCCCGAAACTTTAGAGTGTGATTCCACCTTGCGCGTGGATGGCCTGGCTCGTGGTCCGATTGTAAATTCCATCGCGATCTCAAAGCTTCTACCTTCGAGCGCTCCTGCTGGACGAATTCTCTTTTCAAGTACATCTTTAGGTCACGCATCAGAATCTGAAGTCAGACGGCATCTGGCATTGATGTGGGGAACCGATACGGCCAACTGGGAGCTCGTTGCTAAGTACGATATTAAGAACGCACTACCGCTCTTTCGGCCAGGCAGATCCCATGCACAATCCTTACAAGTACGGCCAGGTGTATGGCGTGCTGGAGATTACTTGAGCGCAGCATCACAGAATGGTGCACTCGCATCTGGGCGACTTGCAGCCCTGGAACTAATTAATTCTCTATAAGAGCATCGAGAGCAGATGTCACATGTGGGTAATCCCATGTGAATCCGGCATCAATAAGTTTCTGTGGCAAAACTTTCTTTGATCCCAGTACTTCAGAAGAAAATCCACCTAGAACAATCTTGAGTGCAAATGCTGGTGCTGGGAAGAGCGCAGGACGATGCATTGCACGAGCAAGGGCGGCAGTGAATTCCTGATTTGTAACAGGATTTGGCGATGTGAGATTGATTGGACCATCAATCGGCTTTTCAAGTGCGAAGGTGATCGCGCGGATTACATCGTGCAGAGTGATCCAAGACCACCACTGTTTTCCTGAACCAAGTTTTCCACCGAGTCCAAATCTAAAGAGTGGAAGCATTTTTCCGAGCGCACCACCTGTTGGGTC
>JAIXYD010000194.1 GCA_027490415.1 Streptomycetaceae bacterium | reverse complement strand
GGTAGGGATGATCGCGCTGTTATTCCAGAAGAACCCGATAAAAGTATTAGCGCTGCCGAAACATTTGATCGCGACATTGACGATCCTGAAATAGTTGCGAAAGAGATTCTGCGGATGTGTGAGCGGGCCTCCTCTCGAATGCGCGAACGTTCACTCTTTGCAAAGACGATCACCCTTAAAGTTCGATTTGCAGATTTCACGACTGTAAACAGATCAAAGACATTGCCTCTTCCCATTGATACAACCCATGAGATCTATGAGGTAGCTAAAGCTCTCTATGAAGCGCTCTCGATTGAGCGTGCTCGCATCCGCCTTGTGGGAGTAAGCCTGGAAAACCTTCATACCGATACCCATGAGCAATTGGTTTTAGGTGCCCGTGAGTCCAGTTGGCGTGAGCTACAAGGGGGGATCGACGCCGCCAAGGCCCGATTCGGAGGCAATAGCGTGCGGCCAGGGCGCCTGATTGATGAGAGTGACCAATAACTTCGAAAGAGGACCACTCTAAAAGTAGCCCTATCGAAAAAGTTGTTCTAGAGTATCTATATGCCACTTTCTGAGCATGAAAGACGCTTATTGGCGGAGATGGAAGAAGCCCTCGCCGTTGATGACCCACGTCTTGTCAGCGCAATGTCGGGCTCGACTGGGGTTTCACGTAATCGCCTCGGCTTAGGTGTTGCCCTAGTAATTGCTGGCCTTGCCACCCTTTTCGGCGGACTCATCGCCCAAATTACGATCGTTGGACTTGGCGGATTTCTCATTGCCTTGACCGGCTCAATTCTGATTTATCGTGCAGCAACAACTCCAGGCGCCCTCGTATCAGCGGCTCCACAGGGCTCAGAAAAGGCTCCACGCGCTCGCAGCCCGCGCAAGAAGCTAGGCGATCGCCTTCAGGACCGCTGGGATCAGCGAAACTTCGAATAAACCCACGTAGCAAGACTCTCCAGCCCGCCCACAAGGCGGGCTTTTTTGTATTCCCAGAGGCTGAGTAACGGTGGGGAGAGGTGGGGCGAAAAAGGGGGGATCGTGGAGAAGGGTGGTTGAAAAAGGAGGAAAGTGGAGTAAAGTGGGGGATTGAGCAGGATTACACGCTCAATCAGATTCAACCTTGGGCCAGACAATCAAGGAGAAAAGGGGCTAGAGATGTTTCTTGGTACTCACGAACCCCGCCTTGATGAAAAAGGTCGTCTCATTCTTCCTGCGAAATTCCGCGAAGAACTTTCCGCAGGTCTTGTTATTACAAAAGGACAAGAACGTTGTCTTTATGTATTTCCATCAACTGAATTTGAAACACTCACGCAAACTCTGCGACAAGCGCCAGTTACTGCAAAAGCAGCTCGTGATTATCAGCGCGTGATGTTTGCTGGCGCACACGATGAAATTCCTGATCGTCAAGGTCGCGTAACTATTCCTCAAGGTCTTCGCACATATGCAGGTCTAGAAAAAGAATGCGTTGTTATCGGTGCAAATACTCGCGTTGAAATTTGGGATGCACAGGCGTGGAATAAATATTTGGCAGATCGCGAAGAGGGATTTGCTGATGTTTCAGAAGAGGTATTTCCAGGACTCTTTTAAAAAGTAATCACAACTTAATAAAAAAACAACTACATAGCGTTCTCTCGATTGTGGCCACCGTCGACCCAATGCCTAGGTATTAAGGCCGACAGCGGCGCCCCTTCCCCGGCGTCGCTTTCGTTAGATCCGTCGGCCGGCGGTGACCAGAATCGAGAGAGCGAAATAAAGATAAATGCAATGAAAGTTGAAAAGGAATGGGGGAGAAGATGAAGCACATATCTGTAATGCGAGATCGCTGCATTGAACTTCTTGCCCCTTCGATTGAAAATTCTCGTAATCCAGTTGTTGTAGATGCAACACTCGGATTAGGCGGACACACAGAAGCGCTTCTCAACCGTTTTCCAGAACTTACTGTCATCGGCATTGATCGCGATCCAAGTGCACTCCTACATGCACACGAGCGGCTCGCAGCTTTTGGTAGTCGATTGAAAACCTCTCACGCAGTGTTTGACAGCATTACTGATGTTGTTTCCTCACATGGATTCTCACAGTTATCTGGCGTTCTCTTTGACCTTGGGGTCTCATCAATGCAGTTAGATGAAACGGATCGAGGTTTCTCGTATTCTCACGATGCTCCACTTGATATGCGCATGGATAGCACTCAAGTAATAACCGCTTACGAGATAGTCAATCACTACGAACCCGGTGCTTTGGTAAAGATTCTTCGGACATTTGGGGAAGAGAAATTTGCCACTCGTATTGTTGAAAACATAGTTAAAGCTCGCGCTATTGCTCCATTGAACTCAACTATGCAATTGGCGACTTTGGTCAAAGAAAGCATCCCTGCAGCTACCCGACGCACAGGTGGAAACCCTGCAAAGCGAACATTCCAAGCATTGCGCATTGCCGTTAATGATGAACTTGGTGCGATTACTCGCGCTATTCCTCAGGCCCTTGACTTGGTCGAAGTAGGCGGTCGAGTCGTTGTTATGTCTTTCCAATCACTGGAAGACAAGATTGTTAAAGAGTTTTTCGTTGAGGCATCAACTTCAAAGAGTCCTCGTGATCTTCCAATGGAACTTCCAGAATACGCTGCAAAGTTTTCGCTCGTTATCAAAGCTAGCGAAAAGGCCAGCCAAGAAGAGCAGGATGAAAATTCACGCTCGACATCTGTCCGCCTTCGCGCAATAGAGAGAGTGGCCGCCTAATGTCTATTGCTGCCCTCGCTCAACAAACTCGTGAACGCGTTGCAACTCATTCATCTCGGGCACTTCTCAAAATTGTTCCTCAGACTTCAGAGGGAGCGCAAGCGACACATAAATACTTTGCCAAGTTCTTAACTCTTGTCTCAGTCATTGGCTTCTTGGCTCTCCTTGGCGTAAATACGTTATTAGCCCAGGATGCATTTGTCCTCTCCGAATTGAAATACGAATCCAAAATGATTGCTGACCAAAGAGAAGCAATCTCTCGCAAAATGGAGTTGTACTCATCTCCTGAAGCTTTAGCCAACAAGGCAGCGGCCCTGGGTATGAGCCCTTCAGAAAATCCAACATTTCTTAATCTGACTGACGAAATGCCAGTAGTAACGGATGAGAGCGGGATTACACGTGGGTAATTTTGAACTCTCAATGAAGCGCATCCGCGCACTCTTCGTTATCTTGCTACTCATCTTCTCACTTTTTGCAGCACGCCTGGTGCAGATTCAAGGAATTCAATCGGCGGAATACACTCTCAAAGCAGCTAATGAAATGGAATCAACTCGCGTTATTGCAGCTCCGCGAGGAGACATTACAGATATCAATGGAGTTGAATTTGCTCGAAGTGTTTCGGCGATCAATATTGTTGTAGATCAAAAGCTGATAAAAGACCATGCCCGAGTGGCTGCCTTTGTCGCGCCTATTCTGGGTTTGTCTGAACAAGAAGTTGCCACCGCAATCACCGGAGTTAAGCGCTATTCAATGGTTCTTGAGAGTGCCGAACCAAGTACGTGGAATCGCCTTTCACTTGCCATCGATAAATACAATTCCACGCTCAGCAACAAGGAGTACGACAAGAGAATTGTGGGCTTCTTCCCAGAGCGCAACTTTATTCGCGAATATCCATCAGGAAATCTTGTCTCCTCACTTGTTGGTTTTGTGCGAAAAGATGGAATGGGTGCTTCAGGAATTGAATTAAGTATGAACTCGTCAATCGCGGGAGTTCCTGGCGCATATTCGTATGCACGTGGACGTGGTGCAGAGATTCCTGGTTCGCAATCAGAAATCATTGCCGCCCAACCTGGTACGACTGTACGACTGACAATTGATCGAGACATTCAGTGGGTTGCCTCAAAGGCAATCGCCGAAGCTGTAAAGAAGGCTCGAGCAAGTAGCGGCACTGTCATTGTTATGGATCCAAAAACTGGAGCAGTGTTGGCACACGCCACAGCGCCAACATTTGATCCAAACAATACGAAGAATGTTTCTCTGGACTTAATGCGCAACCCTTCAGT
>JAIXYD010000158.1 GCA_027490415.1 Streptomycetaceae bacterium | reverse complement strand
TTTCCTCCGGCAGCGTATGAAACACCCTTGCCGTTGGCCTGCGTGTTCCAGCCACCAAACGTCCACCCTGTCTTTGCAAAGGAACTAATTGGTGTTGCAAGTACTACAGGTGCAGTACCGAGAGCTGTCGTCGCAGCCGGCGGACTTTGCAGAGTATTTCCATTTCCGTTATAGGTAATTGTCGAATTCCATTGAGCAAAGAGTGTGATGTTTCCGGTGCTACTTGTAAAAGTATTTAGACCTGCTGCATAGTTAACACCAGCGCCACTTGCCAGAGTATTCCATCCAGCAAATGTGTAACCGGTTCTGGAAAGTGTTCCTACTGTTGCCAGAGTTACGGGTAAAGTTCCTGTCGCTGTTCTGGAATCTACCGATGGCGCACCTGTTCCAGAATTTGCATTGAATAGCACTCGATACCGCCATTCGGCATACAAAGTTGTTGCCGTATTTGCGCTAAATGCTGTTCCTGTGTCGTAATGCGTTCCAGATCCACTAGCAGTCGTATTCCAGCCAGAGAAGGTAAATCCGGTGCGAGCCAAAGTTCCTTGAGTCAGGGTTAAGGACTGCCCAAATGGGATTGTTGTATTTCCCTGCGTTGATCCGGAAGTTGCACCGTTTGGATCAAGGGTTACTGCGGCTCCCCATTGTGCGTAGAGAGTTGTATTAACTGTTGGAGTAAATGATTCACCAGGCTGATAGAGCGTTCCCGATCCATTAGCAGCAGTATTCCAACCCATAAATGAGTTGCCAGTCTTGGCAAGTGATCCAGTGTTTGCGCTAATTGCTACTTGGGTATCTGCCACCATTAATTGTGGGAGTGGAATAGTGCCAGAACTTGCAGTATTCGAATCGTAAGTTAAGAGTGAATTCCATTGTGCATAGAGCGTTATGTCACCAGTCGGAGAAGCGAAATTTGTGTTTCTTCTCGTAGAGATGGTTGGGGAAAGTAATCCGTACTTATCAGCTAGGTAATTGCTCACCTTATTCATCTGGGCATTAGAAAGTGTCGTGTCATAGAGCCTAACTTCAGCAACCTCCCAATTGGATGCTTCTCGCCCACTACCGTTGTAATTATTGATTGTCATTCTCGATGGGAAATATGTGATCTGAGATGCAGCCGTCGCGCGTGAACCAGTGTTGGAAACGTAATCATTGACACTGTCACACGCATAGAGCCAATTTGTATTTGAAGTCCACAAAGGTTGTGCTGTCCAGTTGTTGTGATAAGCCAAGTTTGTGTTTGAGTTATAAAAGCCCGAGAACCAGTTTTCGGTGTATGCATCAAATAAGCGACCTCGACTGGTGCCCGCATAACGTGCGACATAACAGAATGTATAGTTTGCCAATTGTTCGTTTGAAAACGTTATTCCGACGTTGGTTCCACCTTTGAGAGCTGTTATATTTTTGGTGGAACCATTTCCTGGAGTATTTGTAACTATCGTTGGGGTACCACGAATCGAAGTTGCATCTCGATTATTTCCTGATGAATCTTCCCAGACTCGTAGATCTGAGTTGTATTTTTCTGCCTCGAGATGCATATATGGAGCTGGAATTCCCGCTAGAACACTTGAGAATGAGTAACCGTAGCTATCACTCAAGTATGTCTCTACTTGTTGAATCTGAGTAGTTGTCAGTCTGGAATCGAAAATTACGACTTCTGCTACTTCCCAATCTGATGCTTCGCCAGCCACTTGCGAACCAGCATTAATTGTTATATTCGCTGGAAGATACTTAATAGTCGCTGTTGAGATCGCTTTCTCAACACCATTTACTCGGAAGATATCTGCGGAGTCGCAGTAGATTTTCCAAGAGTAATCATCGTAAACACCATTAGTTGATGTGATCCACGCACCATGGAAAGACATTTCTGTCCGCTGTCCGTAAACTCCCGTCGTCCAATTTTCTACAGCTGCATCAATGATTCTGCCGCGATTTAGACCGGCGTAGCGTTTAACAAAACAGAGTGTGTAATTGTTTAACTTTGGATTTCCAAGTTGAATTCCGTCTGCGGTCGAACCTTTTAATATAGAGAAGTTCTTCATCAGACCAAACGCGCCACCAGAGGTGGTTTTTACTGGAGTGCCTCTGGTTAAAGTTGAGTTTCGACCGTTTCCTGAGGAATCAACCCAAACTTTAGTTGATGAGTTGTAGTCAGCAGCACGGAATCTTTGATATGGAATAGGGAGTCCGAGAAGATCTCCTGTCGCACTGTAATTTACACCTTTGCCATTCGCCTGTGTATTCCAGCCATCCCAAATGTAACCAGTTTTAGCTAGCGTATTTGGGTTATCAGCAATCGTTGTGACTGCAGATCCAGAGGATGCGATCTGGTCAGCCGGAGGAGTACCTGAGGTATTCGTATTTCCGTCATATCTAATTACATATGACCACTCTGCATAAAGGGTTGTATTTATGCGTTCAAGAGCAGTGCCAGTGTCATAGTGCACACCAGTTCCATCCGCGCTTGTATTCCATCCCGTAAATCTAAATCCTGGTTTTGCAAGATTATTGATATTCGGTGAGGCAATCCAGGAATCGGATGGATCATTCCAGTGGATGACTACCATTCCGTCGCCGCCTTTTGCGGTGTAGAAGTTAGTTGAGTTTCCATTTCCTCCAAAACCAACTCCAATTGTTGAATCTCCACCATTTCCTCGTGGGTATGAGTAGTTAATTGAGAAGAGGCCACCCGGTGCAGTTGCTGGTGTAACAATTCCTGTAGCGCCAACGGTTCCCGCGAGCAAAGTTCCTCGGGTGCCATCTAAGAATCCAGAGCCACCGCCGCCACCACCGTTGGATTGAGATGCATCGCAATGGCCGCCACCACCACCGAATAGACCACCGCCGCCACCGCCGCCGCCTTCATTATTTGTCGAAGGATGTCCGGCACCAGATCCGCCATTTTGTGAGCGGCCGGCTGTTGGTGCAATTGTGCAGAGAGATGTTGCTGTAGCTGCTGCACCACCAGCTGTGAGTGTTCCACCGCGCCCTGTGCGATTTGTAAGTGTTGCACCGGCGCCATTTCCGTTAGATCCACCACCACCACCACCATCGCTGCTCGCACCGCCAGGCGAAGATCCACCGCCGCCGCCGACAATTACTAGTGAGGTTGAAGTATCGCTTCCAGTAAAGATTCCAGACATACCACCACCGGAACTACCCTTAAATGCGTTTGGTGAGAGTCCACCTGCACCACCACCGCCGTATTGCGGCGTTAAGTCGAAAGCTTCACCACCTTGACCAACAACAACGGTGAGAGTCTCTGGGTTACCAGTAGTTGTAATTGTAGATTTCGAGTAACCACCAGCTCCGCCAGCTCCACTGCTTCCATACCCTGGATAGTGTGCACCGCCTCCACCAGCGCCCCACGCCTCGACCAAAATCTTGTCGCCAGAAGGGATGTTTCCTGGAATTACAAAAGTTTGATTGAGATTTGTCGGAGACGGATTAACA
>JAIXYD010000084.1 GCA_027490415.1 Streptomycetaceae bacterium | reverse complement strand
GGTTGGTTTAGTGCAGAAGATCTCAAGGCCCATACAACTCGGGTTTTAGATCCGCTTGCGATTAAGTACCGTGATTACACAATCTATGGGCAGCCACCTCCGACACAAGGAATGATCTTGATGGAAGAGCTTCTCATCAACGAGCGTTTTGATCTTTCCTCACTCAGTGAAGCGGATCGCATTCATATTGGAGTCGAATCGAAGAAGGTGGGATTTGCAGATAGAAATATGATCTTGGCAGACCCAGAATTCATCGATGTCAATGTAGCCAAGATTTTGTCGAGAGAGAATATTGATAAGCGAGTCGCTCAAATCTCAATGGATCAAGCATCAACTGATATCGCACCGGTGAGTGAAGGTAGTGACACAACCTATTTCTTAGTCGCAGATTCAGAAGGTAACGCGGTCTCGTGGATTCAATCGGTATTTCATGGTTTTGGTAGCTCGTGGGTGATTCCTGATACGGGAATTATTCTCAATAACCGTCTGACTGGATTTTCTTTGAATCCTGAATCACCCAACATCATCGCGCCGGGAAAGCGTCCAGCGCACACTCTCAATGCTTTCACTGCGTGCCGCGCAGACGGGTCGCTCTACCTTGTTGGCGGAACGCCTGGTGCAAATATCCAAGTCCAGACAAACTTGCAGCTGATTACCAACGTTATTGATCTCAAACTCAATGTTCAGGAAGCTATTGAAGCTCCCCATTGGCAACATTTAAATGCACCAGGTGAAAGTTCTGCAGAGGAATCTGGAAAAGGTGTTCTACAAATAGAAAACCGTGTATCGAACACTGTCATCAGTGAGTTAAGAGCCAAAGGCCATGAAGTTCATGAGTTACCAGCGTGGGGACATGGTTCATCTTCACAATTGCTGGAAGTGCTCCCACAAGGAACGTTTGCTATTGGATCAGACCCTCGATCTGAAGGACACGCTGCGGGGATTTAACGAAAGTGGCCGCGCTCAGAAAAACTTCTCAGTGCACGCAATCCATCAGAAGGCCACATTGAAATTGATGTAATCGAACAAGGTGTTGCATCCATATGGAAAACAGCGTCATGTGGAGCATGCAAGGCAATACTTACGGCACTCTTGATCACACCGTTATGAGTGACAACGCAAACTTTCTGTCCTGGATATTCTGCAAGTAACTTCTCCATTGCCGCTTCCACTCGCACGCGAGCTTGATCATAAGACTCTCCCCCGCCGGGTGCATATGCAGATGAGTTAAGCCAGGCTTGATATTCCTCTGGGTACTTAGTGCGCACCTCGTCATTGGTAAGGCCATCCCAACTACCAAACGAAAGTTCATACCAAATCTCATCAAAGACAATTGATAGACCGGTAGCTGCAGAAATAGCTTCTGCCGTTTGACGAGTGCGCTGCAGAGGGGATGCAATCAACACATCTGGCTTAATCTTTGCAATCTCTTTTGCGACAGTTGCAGCTTGTTCTAGGCCCTCTTCCGTAAGTTCTGGATTGAGTGGGCCAGTGCCGGAGAATTTGCGAAAGGGCGTCAGGATTGTCTCGCCGTGACGAACGAAGTAGATCATCGTAGGATCTTCATTGCTGCGCAGGCGATCGGTGAGGTAATTCTCTTGAATTGTGATGGAAGGTGAATCAGCCTGTCCACCATCGAGAGCCTTGTTAGCTAAACGATCTGCATGCGAATTCTCATCTCGTGGAATCCACGAATAAGTCACTAGCGACGCTGGATGAGCATCACGACACTTCTTTGCGAGTTCGCGCATATCGGCATGCTTGATCTGCCAACGACCTGACATCTGTTCTACAACAAGTTTTGAATCCATCGCAACTTGCACCACTGCAGTTGGATCAAGAGTATGAATGTGCGTTAAACCAGCGAGTAATCCGCTGTATTCAGCAACGTTATTGGTAGCAATTCCAATGACATCAAAGAGCTCTGCAACAATCTTTCCATTTTCACTCACCACAGCGCCGTAACCTGCTGGCCCTGGGTTTCCGCGAGATCCTCCGTCAGCGGTGAGTTTAAATGTGCGCGCCATGGTTAGAGATCACGCACCAAGATGCACCGACATTCTTCACATCGAACTACTTCATCTTCGGCTAAACCTGCGATGCGCTGTAATTCAATAGTGTTTATTGTGAGGTGACAACCTTTGCACTGGTTACCGACGAGGGCGGCAGCACCAGTACCGTTATTTGAAGCTCGAATTTTTTCGTAAAGGGCTACAAGCTCTGGATTCGTTGATGCAACAACAGATGCTCTCTCTTTTGTAGTTGTCTCTAATTCGGCTGAGATAACAGCCATCTCGTTAGCCTTCTTTATCTCAAGCTCTGTGATCTCCGCGGCAAGTGAACTCTCTTGCTCTGCTTGCTCAGCGATGCGCTCTTTAATGACATCTATACGCATCATGATTTCGAGCTCGATCTCTTCTAACTCTGCTCGGCGTGCTCCCAGTGAAATAAGTTCATGTTGGAGTTGTTCAAGTTCCTTTGGAGTACCGGTACCTGATCCGAGGCGAGTCTCATCGCGATTGATGCGTGTGACAATTTGCTCAACGTCACCTTCGGCACGAGAGAGTTCACGCTTCACATCACTGAGTTCGGTCTCGGCCGCAATTCTTAGATCACGAGCATTGTTTGCCTTAATTGTCAGTGAGTGAATAGCTGCAATCTCTGGAAGGTTTGTTGCCTTGTTATTGAGTGTTGCTTGAGTGAAGTCAAAGTTCTGAATATCTAGAATTGCGCGCTGATCGCTGAGCGTGGCCTTCATGATGCCTCCTCGCGAAAGTGTGCGCTTATATGTATTTGTGAAACTGGTGAAACTGGTGAAACTGGTGAAACTGGTGGGCGGTGAGGGTTTCGAACCCCCGACATCCTCGGTGTAAACGAGGCGCTCTACCACTGAGCTAACCACCCGGGCCGTGCTTTCGTACTTGCGAATACTACTTTATATACGCGAAAGTGCGAAAACGAGGCGTTATTGCAGGCTTAATTAGAGGCTTGCTAGAGCGCTCTTGTACTCAACGAGATTACGGGCATCTCCGAGACCATTAACGATCTGCCATACCAATGTGCCGTTCTTATCGACTATGAATGTTCCGCGAACTGCACAACCACGTGCTTCATCGAATACTCTATAATCTTTTGCAGCGGCACCATGTGGCCAGAAATCTGCAAGAACTGGGAACTTGTAACCCTCTTGCTCTGCAAAGGCGCGCAAGGAATACATAGGATCGCAAGAAATCGCTAAAAGCTGCACGTCATCATTTTGAAATGCTGCAAGATCATCACGAAGTGCACAGAGTTCGCCAGTGCAGATTCCAGAGAATGCAAATGGATAGAAAAGAATCACAACGTTCTTCTGGCCTTTAAATGAAGAGAGTGTGACTGGTGAACCGTGTTGGTCCATAAGTGTGAAATCTGGTGCTGCTGATCCAATTGTTAAAGTCATGCGAGAAACTTACCGCTTGCCAACCTTGCGTGCCACTAGACGAGTGCCAGCCCAATCTTGTGCGAGCGCAATTGTTGAAGTTTGACTAAGTCCAGCAATTGGTGCGGCATCTTGAATGTCACTTGACTCAACATGGCCATCGCGTCCGAGTTTGGGAGTAAGGACCCAGATCGGACCAGTCTCTGTGAGATATGTAAGCGCATCCATTAACTCATCGACAAGATCGCCATCTCCATCTCGCCACCAAAGAATTACTGCATCAACGACTTCAGTGGTCTCACCTTCAAGTAGTTGAGTTCCGGTGATCGCAACAATCTCACTACGCAAGACGTCATCACAGTCTGGGCCATATCCCACTTCGAGAATGAGCTCTCCGGCTGCAAATCCCATTCGCATTGACACGGGCTAAGTCCATCCCAGATGTGACCACTTTGACAAGGGTTTGAGCCAGATTTACTAGCCAGTTGGCCCGCGCAGATTTCCCCTGTGAGCGATTTAGCGCGAGAATATGCTCATGAGTGGAATTTTCGATACGCCAGATCAGAACGTTGACCAGCTTGTAGATATCGATCCGACAGAAACCGCCGAATGGCAAGCATCCTTTGATGCCGCCCTCGAGCATGCAGGTCCTGTTCGCGCTCGTTATTTGATGCTCAAGCTTTTGCAACGAGCTCACGAAAAGCAGATCGGTCTCTCTTCACTTCGCAACACTGATTACATCAACACGATTTCACCAGAGCACGAACCAGCATTCCCTGGTGATGAAGCGATTGAACGTCGCATCCGCCAATACATTCGTTGGAACGCTGCGATGTTGGTACATCGCGCACAACGTCCTGGCGTCGGAGTCGGTGGACATATTTCTACCTACGCATCTTCTGCCTCACTGTATGAAGTTGGTTTTAACCACTTCTTCCGTGGAATGGATCACCCAGGTGGCGGAGATCAGATTTTCTTCCAGGGACATGCAAGTCCAGGTATGTATGCACGCGCATTTCTTGAAGGTCGCCTGAGCGAAACTCAGCTCGATGGTTTCCGCCAAGAAGTTTCACATCCAGGTGGCGGACTTTCTTCTTACCCACATCCACGTTTGATGCCTGACTTCTGGCAATTCCCAACAGTGTCTATGGGAATCGGACCGATCAACGCAATCTATCAAGCGCGCTTTAATCGTTATTTACATAACCGTGGAATTAAAGATACAAGCCAACAACATGTATGGGCATTTCTCGGAGATGGTGAAGTTGATGAGGTCGATACTCTCGGCGCAATTGGTCTGGCTTCACGTGAAGGTCTAGATAACCTCACATTCGTCATTAACTGTAACTTGCAGCGTCTTGATGGTCCGGTGCGCGGTAACGGCAAGATTATTCAAGAGCTTGAATCAACATTTATTGGTGCGGGCTGGAATGTAATCAAGGTCGTATGGGGTCGCGAGTGGGATCCACTGCTGGCTCAAGATCGCGAAGGCGCACTTGTTAACTTGATGAATACAACTCTTGATGGTGATTACCAAACTTATAAAGCTGAGTCCGGCCAGTATGTTCGTGATAATTTCTTCGGTCGCGATCCACGTACAGCGGCTATGGTTGCAAGTTGGTCGAATGATCAGGTGTGGGGACTCAAGCGCGGCGGACATGATTACCGCAAGCTTTTTGCGGCATATACCGCTGCTATGGAGCCAAATGGAAAGCCAACTGTCATCCTTGCAAAAACTGTTAAGGGATGGACGCTTGGTTCTACATTCGAAGGACGTAACTCAACGCATCAGATGAAGAAGATGTCACTTGAAGATATCGTCACCTTTCGTGATCGTTTGGGAATTCCAATTCCAGATTCACAATTAGATAAGTACACACCTGCTTATTACCGTCCAGCAGATAACTCTGAAGAAGCCAAGTACATGGCCGAACGTCGTGCCGCACTAGGTGGATCGATTCCACGTCGTCGTGCGAAGTCAAAGCCGCTTCCAATGCCAGCTGACTCTGTATACGAAAGCGTTAAGCGCGGATCAGGACATCAAGAGATTGCCACAACTATGGCATTTGTTCGCATGCTCAAAGATCTCGTCAAGGATCCAGGACTTGGTTCACGAATCGTTCCTATCATTCCTGACGAAGCGCGTACTTTCGGAATGGATTCACTCTTCCCAACAATGAAGATCTATTCACCACACGGCCAGAAGTACACAGCCGTGGATCGTGAACTGATGCTCTCTTACAAAGAATCAACATCTGGTGTCATTCTTCACGAAGGAATTAACGAGGCGGGATCAACCGCTTCATTTACTGCAGTAGGAACGTCATATTCAACTCACGATGAGCCGATGATTCCTATCTACATCTTCTACTCAATGTTTGGTTTCCAGCGCACAGGAGACGCCTTCTGGGCTGCTGCCGATCAATTAGCTCGCGGATTTGTGCTAGGCGCAACAGCTGGCCGTACAACACTTAATGGCGAAGGTCTGCAGCACGAAGATGGACACTCACATCTTCTAGCTTCAACCAACCCAGCGGTTGTCTGTTATGACCCAGCATTTGCATACGAAGTTGGACATATCTTCAAAGATGGTCTGCGTCGTATGTACGGTCCTAACAGTGAGAATATTTTTTACTACATCACCGTTTATAACGAGCCTTACCTCCACCCAGAAGAGCCTGCAAACCTCGATGTTGAAGGCCTCTTAAAGGGTATCTACCTCTTCCGTTCAGGTGAGCGTCAACGCAAGAAGAATGCGCAAATCTTGGCATCTGGCGTTGCAGTCAACTGGGCAACCAAAGCACAAGAACTTCTCCAAAAGGATTGGGGAGTTAGCGCTGATGTCTGGTCTGTAACGTCATGGAACGAACTTCGCCGCGATGGTTTGGCTGTTGATCGTCACAATCTCCTTAATCCTTCAGCTAAGAAGAGTGCATATCTGACAGATCGCTTGAAGGATGCACAAGGTCCAGTAATTGCAGTAAGTGATTACATGCGTACTGTTCAAGATCAAATTGCTCCGTGGGTTCCACAGCAATTTGCCTCTCTTGGTACTGATGGATTTGGTCTTTCAGATACTCGCGGTGCACTTCGTCGTCACTTTAAAGTGGATGCTGAATCAATTGTTGTCGCAACTCTTGCTCAGCTTGCTCAATCAGGTGATGTGAAGGAGTCTGTCGTTCAAGAAGCTTTGAACAAGTACCGACTTGATGACATCTCAGCAGCAGATCCTGGCAATACCGAAGGATCAGGCTGAGTCTTCAGCTACTAGCATCGTGATCAATCGCATCCCCGTCACCGATATCTCACCAGCGGTTTTCTTCGGTGGGGAGTTTGTGCCGGTTAAGGCGATTGCAGGCGAAGAGATTGAAGTCAGCGCCACAATCTTTCGTGAAGGACATGATGCACTAGGGGCAGATGTTCTTCTCTTTGATCACAAAGGTTTTGAAGTATCGCGCACCCGCATGCGTGATCATGCCGATGGCAGCGACAGATTCAGTACGTGGATTTGCATTCCAGCTCGTGGAGATTTTTCCTTTCAAATTGAATCATTTGATGATCCGTTTGCAACATGGCTCCACGATTGCGAAATCAAAATTCCAGCAGATATCGATGCAGAGTTATGTTGCGCAATTGGTTTGAAGATATTTGAAGAAAAACTCGCAGAAGATCCATCAGCAAAGAAACTCCTCTCCCCTGCCATCAAGGCACTTGGCGATCTAAAACTCGCACCAGCCAACCGTTTTTCACAATCTTCGACTGCTGAGATTAAGGAGTTTTTCGGCCACGATCCGCTGCGAAAACTTCAATCACGATCTCACTCGATTCCCGTTCGGGCAGATAGAGATAAGGCCCTTATTGGATCCTGGTATGAGTTCTTCCCACGAAGTGAAGGCGCAACGGTTAACGCTAAAGGCGACATCACATCCGGAACATTCAAGACTGCAGCCCTTCGAATACCTGCTGTTGCGGCAATGGGTTTTGATGTTCTTTATCTTCCACCAATTCATCCAATTGGAAAGACCTTTCGTAAAGGCAAGAACAACTCACTCAATCCGAT
>JAIXYD010000044.1 GCA_027490415.1 Streptomycetaceae bacterium | reverse complement strand
GTAGCCGCGGCAAACGCTGGATATGACCTCAATGCAACCTATGACTGCCCAGGTGAATATCAGGTCGGTACTCGCGCATTCCAAAACTTTGAGAGTAAAGCTCAGGGTCGCCTTACTATGAAAAAGGCGATGGCAATATCGTGTGACACGATTTGGTACAAAATTGCCTTTGCTGAGTGGCTCAAAGATGGTGGGCTAAAACCAAAAGCTAATCCAAACGATTACTTCTTCAAGGCAGCCGAAGGATTTCAAATTGGTAAGAAAACAGGAATAGATCTTCCATCCGAAGCATCTGGAAGACTTGCTAACCGCGAATGGCGTAGTTCTTGGTATGAGCAGAACAAAGATTTTTACTGCAACTATAAAGAACGCGCCTCTAAAGAGCAGCAGACAGCATTTCTGATTGAACTTGCACGTGAGAATTGTTTAGATGGAGACAAGATTCGTGCCGGTGATGCGGTGAACTTCTCAATCGGACAAGGCGATACGGTCATTACCCCGCTTAAGTTAGCTCAAATGTATGCTGCAATCGGCAACGGTGGAACTATTTGGAAGCCAACAATCGGTAAAGCCATCGTTACTACCGAAGGTGAAGTTATCGAGACTATCGAGCCAGAGAAGTTAGGAACGCTACCGGCATCAAAGGCGACAATAAAGTTTTTGAAAGAATCACTACGTGATGTGGTTACAGGTGGAACAGGAACAGGAGCCTTTGCTGGCCTTCCAGTGGCCGTAAGTGGAAAAACTGGAACCGCTCAAGTGTTTGGTAGAAACGCCAACGGAACTCTCAAGAGCGATACATCCTGGTTTGCTTCCTTTGCACCAACAGAAAAACCTCGCTTTGCTGTTGTCATGATGGTCTCGCAAGGTGGATATGGTGCATCTTCATCTGGCGTTGGAGTACGCCAAATTTACGAAACTCTCTTCGGAGTCAAGGGATCTGCAATTGTTCCCGGTGCGGCGATCTATCCTGAGGGTAAGCCGCCCGTTAAATTACCTAAGATCTCTCCTGCGACAAAGGTAAAGGAGACCCCATGAGCATGATTAGTCAGCGTCAGGGTTTCCGACGCATGCGTTCAACTCACTCATTCTGGGGCTTTGATCCCATTCTTACCGTTGCTGTTGGTCTCCTTCTTTTTATCGGAACCCTGTTGGTCTATGCGGCAACGCGGGATTGGTATGCGGCAAGTGGGTTAGATCCTGAGTATTACTTGAAGCGCCACGTTATTAATATTGTGATTGGAATATTGCTTGCTTGGGGAACCACAGTTATCGACTATCGCATGCTCCGTGCATATACGCCGATTGTCTGGGGACTAGGTGTCATCGGCCTTACAGCGGTATTGATTCCAGGCATCGGTAGCGAAGTTAATGGCGCTCAGGCGTGGATACCTCTGCCAGGTGGATTTCAAATACAACCAGCAGAGCTTGCAAAAATATCAATCATCGTAGGAATGTCGATGCTCTTAACCGAGTATCGCCATGAAAATGATGAACCTACAAATAGAGATGTAATGCAGTCACTCTTAATTGCAGCGATTCCCGTTGGCTTGATTCTGCTTCAGCCAGATATGGGAACCGTCTTTATTATTAGTATTTCAGTGGTTGCAATGATTGGGGCATCTGGAGCGCCCTCTCGTTGGGTTGTCGGCATTCTTCTCGTTGCACTCTTGGGCGGATTTGGTGCAACACAACTAGGTGTCATTAAGGAATATCAAGTTAAGCGACTTCAATCTTTTGTTGATCCGAATGCAGATGCACAAGGTGCGGGATATCAACTAAGACAAGCGCGCATTACCGTCGGCTCTGGTGGTTTCTTAGGAACCGGTCTATTTGATGGCCCTCAAACAAATGGTCGATTTGTTCCAGCACAGCAAACAGACTTCATCTTTACAGTTGCAGGTGAACAATTAGGTTTTCTTGGGAGTGGATTTATTCTGCTCTTATATCTCACGATATTTATGCGAGCATTCACGATCGCACGAAGATCAACCGATGCCTTCGGCCGACTGGTCTGTATCGGAGTCCTCTCATGGTTTGCGTTCCAGACCTTTGAAAATATCGGCATGACTCTTGGGCTGATGCCGATGACAGGTGTGCCGCTGCCATTTATGTCGTATGGGGGATCGAGCATGTTCGCCAACCTGATCGGCTTTGGCCTCCTGCAGAACGTTTACGCTCGCCAACGTGGCTGAGTGAGGGCAAATTCGTCGAATTTAGGAATATTGGCGGTGGATCTGCCATAATTGGCCAACAGTTCAGCGCGGCTAGCGATTGAAATCGCGCCAGCGGCGGACTCATTAAATTTAGGAAACTTTAAGCAGGAAGTACGGGTATCGAACCCACAGTGGGATCGGTAGAAGAATTTGCTCAAGGAGACTTGAGCCAGAGCAAGCTAGTACTTACGTATTGGCGTAGAGGATTTAACAGTGATGGCAATCGAGCCAAAGTCACCGCGCAAGCGTGCGGTTAAAAAAAGCAAGTCAAAGGCAGGTAGCGAAACGGCAGAAGTTTCTGCTGTCGCACCTGCATCAGAAACTGAAGCAGCTCCAAAGACGCGTAAGCGCGCCGCTGCCATTCCAGTTCCAATTTTCCAAGCAGCCGAAGCAACAGATGCTCCAGCTAAAGCGCCACGACGGGCGAAGGCTCAGAGCGGCGACGAGAAATCTGTCTCAGATGATTCTGCGCCATCAGTAAGTGCGGCAAATGATGAGAACGATTCAGATCCACGCGGTCGCAATCGTCGTCGTCGCCGTGGTGGCAGAGGTCGCCGTCGCCCACAAGGAGATGGCGCTGAAGGAAGCGATGTAGATTCACAAGAAGATTCAGCAGACGGTTCAGAGGATGGAACTTCTAGCGACTCTACCGATGGCACCACACATCGCCGTCGCCGTCGCCGTCGTGCAGCTGGAGAAGATGTCACTCCTGGAGAAACCATTGATGAAGATGGCGTAGTAACAGTTGTCAAAGTTCGCGAGGTTCGTGAACGTCCAGCGCGAGCAGAGCGCACCGAACGCGGAACCCGCAATCGTGAACGTAGCCGTGATCGCGGTCGTGATCGTGACCGTGGAGATTCTCGTGGCGATTATCGCGAGCCTTACCGTCGTCGCGGAACAGTCATTACCGATGGGGAATTCTTAGCGCGCCGCGAGAATGTTGATCGCGAAATGATTGTTCGCCAAATCGGAGATCGTATTCAGATTGGCGTGATCGAAGACAAGGTGATGGTAGAGCATTACGTTAATCGCAATGCCAACGTTTCTTACGTCGGCAACGTCTACCTCGGTCGAGTACAAAATGTTCTTCCTTCTATGGAAGCTGCATTCGTTGATATTGGTAAAGGTCGTAACGCAGTTCTCTATGCAGGTGAAGTGAACTGGGATGCTGCAGGAATTTCTGAATCGTCACC
>JAIXYD010000109.1 GCA_027490415.1 Streptomycetaceae bacterium | reverse complement strand
TCTTGTTTTACAAGTGTTTCTACAGTCTCAAGGAAAAGTTCGACTGGCATTTCAGGAAGTGCTAAACGTGCTGCACTTCGCGCAAATCTCTTGGCATTTGCTTCTGGGCGAAAGAGTGCAATCCCACCATCTGGTTGGCGGTATGCCTTCATACCTTCGAAGATCTCTTGTCCGTAATGAAAGACTGCAGTTGCTGGATCCAAAGACAGAGGACCGTAAGGAACTAACTCGGGCTCTGCCCAACCAGTCTTCTCGCTCCACTCGCAAATCACCATGTGGTCGGTGTAGTACTTACCGAATCCACCTTCTGCAACGAGTGCGTCACGTGTTGCTGGATCTTTTGCTTGCGGATTAAGAGTGATCTTCATATTAGAGCAGCGCTAGCAGCGCATCCCCCACTTCAGTTGTGCTTCGCTTAGCATCGCCTCGCGAGGCAAGGTCTTTGGCTACAGCTGCCTCAACATCTCGTGCGGCTTGTGAAAGCCCTAGGTGATCAAGCATCATCACAACTGACATGACAGTTGCAGTTGGGTCTGCCAAATTCTTACCGGCAATGTCAGGAGCTGATCCGTGTACAGGTTCGAACATTGATGGAAATGCACCAGTTGGATTGATATTGCCAGAGGCCGCCAAACCAATACCGCCACAGATCGCTGCAGCGATATCAGTCAAGATATCTCCGAAGAGGTTATCTGTAACTACAACATCGAAGCGATCAGGGTTAGTCACGAAGAACATCGATGCAGCGTCAACATGAAGATAATCAGTGGTGATCGCTGGGTATTCCTTCGCTACATCATTAAATGTGCGAGTCCAGAGGCTACCCGCGCGTGTGAGCACGTTGTTCTTATGCACAAGAGTGAGTTTCTTTCGATCACGCTTTGAAGCAAGCTCAAATGCATAACGGATAGCACGTTCTGCACCACGACGAGTGTTGAGTGATTCTTCCGTTGCAATTTCATTTTCAGTGCCCAGTGCTAGTACTCCACCCGCACCTACATAAGGTCCCTCGGTTCCTTCGCGAACAACAACAAAATCAATCGGTGCTTTCGTTGCAAGTGGCCCAGTAACGCCTTGTGAAAGACGGGCAGGACGCAAGTTGATGTAGTGATCGAATGCGAAACGAAGCTTGAGCAAGAGACCACGCTCTAGAACACCACTTGGAACAGTTGGGTCTCCAACTGCGCCAAGCAAGATCACATCTGACTTTGCAATCTCGGCCATCACTGAATCAGGAAGCACTTCTCCGGTGCGATGCCAGTAACCTGCACCAAGATCGTATTCAGTCTTTGTGAAAGTTGTCTCGTACTTAGCGGCAACTTTATCTAGAACGCGAATACCTTGAGCAACAACTTCTGGACCGATTCCATCTCCAGCAATGACTGCGAGGTTAATGTTTTTAGACATTAGCCCACCAACGAGACAGAGCGAACGAGATCTGCGCCAATTTCCTTTGCAACGGATGCAGCAATGGATTCGGTGACAGTTGAATCGACTGTAAGTGCCATCAGAGCGTTACCGCCTTGTGCATCACGAGCTACCTGCATGCCCGCGATATTGATCTTGGCTGCTCCGAGTGCATTTCCAACTGCGCCAACAACTCCTGGGCGATCGGCATAACGTAAGAAGAGCATGTTCTCTGTAGGTGGAAGATCTAAGTCAAAGGCATCAATTGCGATGATTTTCTCAACCTTACGAATTCCCATCAGTGTTCCATCAACCTTGATCGACTTTCCATTGCTCAGTGCAAGGCGGAGAGAGATCATGCTGCGGTATTCAGCGCTATCAGGAGTAGTCGTGACATTTGATGTCACTCCACGCTCTGCAGCTAATCCTGGTGCGTTGACGTAGGTAACATCCTCTGAACCTGCAGCAAGAAGGGCACCTTTGAGTGCGCTAATTGCCAATACAGATGAATCATGTCCTGAGATATCTCCCATGACTGTTATCTCCATGCTGACAGGAAGTTCGCCCGCAAGTGCAGTTCCGATCTGTGCCATCTTCTCAACAAGTGGAAGTGATGGACGAATCTCATCGTGGATTGCTCCACCCTTCACATTGACCGCATCCGGTACAAGTTCACCACCGAGCGCTTTACGCACTGAGACAGCAACTGCAATACCTGCACGCTCTTGTGCTTCATCGGTAGATGCACCTAGGTGAGGCGTTGCAACAACTTGATCGAGTTCAAATAAAGGTGAATCGGTGCATGGCTCCGTTGCATAGACATCAAGTCCAGCACCAGCGACGCGACCTTCCTTTATTGCGTTATAGAGAGCAGTTTCATCAAGAACGCCACCGCGAGCAGCATTAATAATGCGCACTTCTGGCTTTACCTTCTTAAGAGCTTCCTCACCGATGAGATTTGCTGTCTCTTTTGTTTTTGGCAAGTGGATCGTAATGAAATCACTACGCTTCAAAAGTTCGTCAAGTTCGACTAACTCAACATTGAGTTGAGCAGCTCGAGCAGGTTGTAGATAAGGATCGTAAGCAATCACGTTCATACCGAAAGCCTGCATGCGATGAGCAACTAGCTGTCCAATACGACCGAAGCCAACGATGCCTAGAGTCTTTTCAAACAGTTCTGCACCGGTGTACTTAGAGCGCGCCCATTTGCCGTTGCGAAGTGCAGCATGTGCCGGTGAAACAAAACGTGCCGATGCCAACAAGAGAGCGATTGCAAGCTCTGCTGCGGAGACGATATTTGATGT
>JAIXYD010000080.1 GCA_027490415.1 Streptomycetaceae bacterium | reverse complement strand
GATGAATGAAATCGTCAATCAATCTGTACTGACTCTCTCTGGTGGTCAATTGCAACGAGTCGCGATTGCTCGAGCGCTGGTATGCGATACACCTATCTATCTTCTCGATGAGCCTCTCGCCTCGCAGGATAAGAAGAGCCGAGCAGATCTCATCTCACTTTTTTGCAAGATGCGAGATGCAGGAAAGACACTTGTTATCGTGATGCATTCGGAAACAAAAGATTTAGATTGGTGCGACCAGATTATTGAGGAGCTGTCGTAGGTCAGACCACGTCTTTGCAAAACTTGGATGCAAGGTAAGTAAAGTGACTTCATCGACAGGTACCCAACGCATCTCTTGACTCTCATCGTTAGGGGAGTCGGCGTTAATCAGATCATGGGCAGCGGCAAGCACAGTGTCGTATCGCCAATCTCCATGATCATCGCTAAAGAGAGCTAGCGGATTTAAATGTTCTGGGCTGATTCCAGTCTCTTCATGGGCCTCACGTAGCGCTGCTTCGGTAATGCTTTCATGTGAATCTTTAGCACCACCCGGAATTCCCCATGTATCTCCGTTATGCACCCACGGTGCCCGATGTTGTAGAAATATCTCACGGCCACTTTCGACGGAATCTCGAAAAATTAGGATTCCCGCAGCACCGAATTTTCCCCAGTGCTTACTTCCGCATTGGCATTGGATCCATCCATCTCCATCACGGGCTGCCATGCACCTAGATTGCCATATCCATCCACAGAGCGCTCACCATTGAGCTCTTGTAGTCAGCATCGGCTTCTACCTTGCCCCACATGAAAATCACACAGGTCATTGCAGTATCCATTCTCATTACTACCGCATCACTTAACGCTCCACTGGCTAGCGCCGAAGAGTGTCAGGTCAACGCATGTGTAGATGTTTACACACAAGATGGCAAGATCATTATCGAAGGTCGAAAGGGTGGAACATCCGCTGTAGCGCCACCACCTGTCGTTAAGGCCATTCCGAAAAAAGTTGTGCCTCCGCCGGTAAAGAAAAAAGTTCTGCCTCCGCCAGTAAAGAAGAAGGTAGCGCCACCAAAACCAAAGGTGACAAAGAAATCTGCGCCCAAGACCAGCACGCCAACACCGCAACCTCCAGTTCCCCAAAGCGCATCACTAAATGATCGCCTGATTAAGGCTCTACCTACAGCAGGCATCGCCTACCAACCTGAATACGAACCATTAGTGGGTGTTCCAGTATTTATGTGGACTGACTTACCTTCATCATTTATGACTCAGGTAAAGATTGTTGGAGAGATTGTAGATGTCGCACTTCGCCCAAGTTTTACGTGGTCTTTCGGAGATGGAACATTTCTATCTACGACAGATGTGGGCGAACCCTTTCCCAATGGAAAAATCAAACACACCTATGCCAATCCAGGTACCTATCTCATCACTCTGATTAGTACATGGAACGGAACCTATACACATAACGCTCAGACACGAGCAATTACCGGCACGGTAAAGACGACATCAATTGTGACCATCACAGTTGTTAATTCCCCGACCCGATTTATGAATTGAGAAGCGATGACTACTCTGACTAGCCCGCACGATTTACTTGCAGCAATTCCGTTTCTGATTGGCTACCATCCCAGCGATTCGCTCGTTCTGGTATCGATCAAAGAAGATTGCGTAGGCATGGCCATGCGCATTGATTATCCGATAGATCAAAGTGAGGCTGCATTTGATCTCTGCGCTAGCCACATCAGTGCAGATGAAGCAGACGGGGCGCTCATAGTTGCCTACCAACCACTTGGTCGCAGCGATGGCGACGACGTACTCGCACAGACAACTGCTGCACTGTCGCGAGCTGGGGTTGCTATATATGAATCAATCCTGATTGCGGAAGGTTCATATCGATCACTTTTGTGCCATGACATCACGTGTTGTCCACTGGCAGGGCGACCTGTTCCACCGCTTGATTCTTCCCGCATTGCGATGGAGAGCGTTGTTGAAGGCCACCCCATGCCCTTTGCAACCATTGCAGAATTAGGTGCATCAGTTCGCTCTAATCTTCTGGCGCAAGAGGAGCAATGGTTAGAACGTGTTCAGAAGTCAGAAGTTGATGCCATCGATAGCGATCTCAATAACTTGCAACGTGACGGTGCAACCGCAGTTATCGATCTGGCAAATGATTTTATCGAACACGGAGTTTCGACTGACCAAGATTTGATTGCACATGTTCTTGGTCGATTGAGTGAAATCCAAGTGCGCGACTTTGCTCTGGGAAGCCACGATGGTGAGAGTGCGCCTGGCTATAAGCGCATGTGGATGCATCTGCTTCGCTCTGCTCCGCCAGGTTTTGTAGCCCCAGTGGCTTGCCTTGCAGCAGCGATTGCCTACGAATATGGAGATGGAGCACTTGCTAGGGCGGCACTCGATCGAGCATTTGCCGATACGCCAAGTTATTCACTGGCTCAGTTACTCCAACGAGTCTTTAGCGCAGGGTGGCCTCCACAATCCTTTGCGCAGATGCGCAGTGAGCTCCATCCCAAAGTCTGTGCAGCAATATTTGGCTAGTGCACTATTTGAGCTAGTTGCACCACTACCGCGGTGGGTTAAGATATGCCTAGGTCACGAGTTCTAGATCGGTTGCCACAAGTGGCAACCAAAGCCCCGGCTTACTAGACGGCAACCCTCCACCGCGGTGGGGTGCTCCCGGGTGACGACCAGGCACAGTCTGATCTGTGCAAGTGCGTGAAGGAATTTTTATGAGTGCTCAACCGATTAAACAAGTTCTCACTAGTGATGTCACTGGCGCATGGCTTGAAGGTTATGACCCTGGCGATCGCAAATTTATCAAAATCGGTTTCTTGCTTTTGGAAAATGGTCAGACTCTTGCTGACATCATCATTGCCTACCAAACATGGGGAACGCTCAACGAAGCCGGCGATAATGCAATTCTCATTCAGCATGCAATGACGGGATGGTCAGATGTTCCTGGATGGTGGCCCAATATGGTGGGGCCAGGGCTTGCCTTCGATACAAATAAATATTTCATCGTCTGTCCGAATGTAATTGGTGGATGCCAAGGTAGTACGGGACCATCGAGTATCGCACCCGATGGAAAAAGATACGGATCGCGCTTTCCGGCGATAACAATTCGCGACATGGTGGCAGCTGAGATTGCATTCTCTGATGCAATCGGAATCAAGAAATACAAGTTAGCTGTGGGTCCATCACTGGGTGGTATGCGTTCATTGGAATGGGCGGTTTCTCATCCCGACCGCGTTGAATCTATCTGCACCATCGGATCATCGGCGGTAGCAACCGGTGACCAAATTGGAACAGCATCTATTCAAATTCGTGCAATCAAGAGCGATCCTTATTTCAATAACGGCGACTACTACGAGCAAGAGCGTGGGCCGATAGCTGGCATGGGAATTGCCCGCAGAATTGCCCATCTGACCTACAGAACAGAGTCGGAGATGGATGTTCGTTTTGGCCGCGAGCTGCAGGGGGATGAGACAGGGCGCTTTGCCGTTGAGTCCTATCTCGATCACCAGGCCGACAAGCTAGCCAAGCGCTTTGATGCCAACACCTACATCGCACTGACCGAGGCAATGAATTCACATGACATCGGCTTCAACCGTGGAGGAGTGGTTGAGGCTTTACGCGCAATTACGATCCCTGTACTCGTTGTCTCCATCGACACTGACCGACTTTTCCCACCTCGACTACAGGTGGAGATCGCCGATCTGGTTCCGAAGGCGAAAAAGTTGGTAACAATCTCATCAGATTTTGGCCACGACGGCTTTTTGGTCGAATCTGAGGCAATGTCGGCGGCAATTCGCGGTATAATATAGCCATCACTTCGATCGGCTTTAAGAAAAGAATTTCTTAAAGATCGCATCAAAAACCAAAGGACAATTGTGGCTGTATTTAGTGCGCTCAAAAACAAGGCAAAGAAGACCGTTGCCAAGAAAGCTCCTGCAAAGTCAGCGAAGCCTGCAAAGCCTGCAAAGAAGGCGGTAGCCAAGAAAGCTGTAGCGAAAAAGGCGGCTGCAAAGGCTGTAAAGAAGGCCCCTGCTAAGAAAGTCGCAGCAAAGAAGGCCCCTGCCAAGATAGAGCTAAAGAAAGTCCTTGATGCTAAAGATGTACAACTAATCTCTGATGCAAAGGCTGCAGTCTCACGCCAAAAAGAGGTCCTCGCCGAACTCGAAACTCGTGGAGTCACATCCCTTGGTCGCATTCCGAAAAAGGCTGATAAAGATTTAGTAGATGAAGCACGTGCGCTCGCAATTACAGTTCCGCAGCTCACCGAAGTACTTCGCAAGAAGGGACTCGGAAGCCCAAGCCGCATATTGAAGAAGGCTGAATGGGATCTAATCAAGCCTAAGGAAGTTCCTGCACCTGCTGCACCTGCCGCAGTAGGTACAGCCGCCACTGCCGCCACAAAAACGTCTGCGGATGGCAAGAAGGTTGTTACCAATATAGATGGCGAAGAAGTTGAACTTGAAGAAGTTGAATTGGAAGATGTCGAGACTCTCGTTGCAGATGTACTCGAAATTGTAGAAGCCGAAGAAGGCGCGAAGGTCTCTGAGACCCGCACCGT
>JAIXYD010000114.1 GCA_027490415.1 Streptomycetaceae bacterium | reverse complement strand
GAGGCGGTAGACTTGGCCTCACACTTGGAGACGTCGCATAGCCCGGTCGAGTGCGCCTCACTGCTAACGAGGTAAGGGGTTAAACCCTTCAGGAGTTCAAATCTCCTCGTCTCCGCTCTGAAATACTTTTGAGGTAAATGAATTTGCGATGAGAGCTCGAGCCTGTGTCAGGTTTTCCAGAACTCCGGCAGAGATAGCCTGTACAGCAATGTTTCCAAAGAGAGTTGCCTCAACCGGACCTGTTTTAACGGTCACCCCACAGATATTTGCAGTGAGTTGATTTAATAGATCGTTTTGGGATCCTCCACCCAGGATATGAATGAGGTTTATCTTCCGACCAGTAACGAGTGAGATCTCATCAATTGTCTTTTTATAAGCATGGGCCAAGCTATTGAGAATACACATTGCATATTCGCCATCACTTTGCGGCGGTGTGAGACCACGATCGACACAGTAACTGTGAATTCGTTGGGGCATTCCACCGGGGGGAGCAAAGAGCGGATCGTTGGGATCAATCAAAGTGGAAAAACCTTTAGCATCCGATGCGAGTGCTAGGAGATCTGACATTTCATAGTCACGACCCTCCATGTGCCAAGCACGACGACATTCTTCAAGTATCCACATTCCCGTTACATTCTTGAGTGCGCGAACAGTTCCATCAGCACCAAGCTCATTAGTTATATTTGCAGCGAAAGCTTCAGGTGTAAGAACTGGGGCATCGAGTTCGACTCCAACTAGCGACCAAGTACCGCTTGAGATGTACGCCTCAGTCAAACGATTAGAAAAAGGAACTCCAGCAATTGCAGCGGCTGTGTCATGGGATGCAGTTGCGACAACATTAATTCCGTCCAGTTCATCAAAACCCTTGACGACTCCGATAAGAGTTCCTGGCTCGTGTAGCTCAGTGAAGAGATCTTCACGGATTCCTGCAAGATTAATGAGCTCGCGATCCCACTCTCTGGTTAAGGTATTGAGTGCCTGCGTACTTGATGCGTTAGTAACCTCTGTTGAAAGTTTCTGAGTGAGAAGATAATTAACAAGATCGGGGAGCATGAGGAATTTCGAAGCTTCTTTGTACTCTGGAAGAATGCGCGCTGCATAGAGCTGATAGATGGTGTTAAACGGAAGGAATTGAATTCCGGTCGTTGAATAAATTCTTTCCTTCCCAATTATTTTCACCAGCTCTTGATAAGCAACCTCATTGCGAGGATCGCGATATGCATGAACCGGGGGAAGGAATTGACCTGCGGTACCAATAAATCCGTAATCAACCGCCCATGAATCAACCGCCAGGCTTATGGGATCAGAAGTCTTTATTGCCTCTTTAAGTCCTGTGAAAACCTCGGAAAGAATCAAATCCCAATTCCACAACAGGGATCCATCATCTTGTGGAATAACTTCATGTTGAAAACGGTGCACCACATCCAGTGAGATTGAATCGTTACCAACTCGACCTATAGCGACGCGACCACTAGTGGCACCAAGATCTACTGCAAGAAATTCAAACATGGAGATCTATCGCATAAATGCGGCAGCGACTCCACTGTCGACGGGGATATGAAGACCAGTTGTAAGTGCTAGATCAGATGAACATAGAACGAAGACGGCCGCCGCGATGTGATCGGGCAAAACCTCACGCTTCAAGATGGAACGCTGCGCGTAGTACTCGCCCAACTTCTCTTCTTCTACACCGTATACAGCGGCACGATTTGCGCCCCATCCTGATGAGAAAATTCCTGACCCACGAACAACACCATCAGGGTTAATTCCGTTAACACGAATTTGATATGCGCCTAGTTCAGCAGCCAATAGACGAACTTGGTGTGCTTGGTCGGCCTTTGTTGCCCCGTATGCAATGTTATTTGGGCCAGCAAAGATTGAATTTTTTGATGATATGTAGACGATGTCACCGCCCATTTTCTGAGCAATCATTGCTTTAGCTGCTTCACGTGACATCAAGAAAGATCCGCGAGCCATAACATCGTGCTGCAAATCCCAGTCAGCGACAGTTGTATCAACAAGTGCCTTGCTGAGTGAAAGACCAGCGTTGTTCACAACAAGATCGACCCCTCCAAAAGCAAGAGAAGACGCATGCACTGTTGCAATTATTGCCTCTTCATCTGTTACATCGACCTTAACTGCGATTGCTTTATCGGCACCACCGATCTCAGCAGCAACAGCGGTTGCTGCATCTAAATCGCGATCTGCAACTACAACACACGCACCTTCTGCCGCAAGGCGAAGTGATGTGGCTCTACCAATACCTGAACCTCCACCAGTTACGATTGCGATGCGGCCAGCCAATGGTTTTGCCTTTGGTAAACGACGAAGTTTTGCTTCTTCTAGATCCCAGTATTCAATATTAAACTTTTCAGACTCGGCTATTGGCTTATAAGTTGAAACAGATTCAGCGCCGCGCATGACATTAATTGCATTGATGTAGAACTCACCGGCAACGCGTGAAGTCTGCTTGTCCTTTCCGTAACTGAACATTCCAACGCCGGGCACCAGAATAATCAATGGGTCAGCGCCGCGCATTGCAGGGCTTTCAGGCTTTGCGTACTTCTTATAGTAGGCAGCATAAGTTTGGCGGTACTTTTCATGAAGTTCATGTGCTCGAGCTATAACATCTTCAACCGATGCATCTGCGGCAGTATCAAGGACCATCGGTGAAATCTTCGTCCGCAAGAAGTGATCCGGACATGAAGTGCCAAGAGCTGCAAGACGTGGCAACTCAGAATGAGAAATAAAATCTAGAACAACATCGGCATCGCTAAAGCTACCGAGCATCGGTGCATCCATCGAGGCGATTCCGCGAAGTGCTGGCGCCAGAAGCGCTGCCTTTGCCTTGCGTGCATCCGGTGCAAGTGGTGCCCACTCCTTAACAGGGGTTCCGAATGGATCCTTCTTACCCTTTGCAGCAAGAAACTTTTCAGCCTTCTCGATAGCATCAATTGAGCGCTTCTCACACTCAGCTGATGTATCTGCCCAGGTGGTTAATCCATGCCCACCTAGAATCACACCTTTGGCAGATGGATTTTCTTGAGCCATCTTTGCGATATCAAGCCCCAATTGAAAGCCAGGGCGGCGCCAGTCAACCCAGAGAATTTCATCTCCGAAACATTCTTGAGTGAGTGCGCGTCCGTCCTCAGCGGTAGCAAGAGCGATAATTGAATCTGGGTGCAAGTGATCGACATGTGCGATACCTACAAGTCCATGCATCGCTGTATCAATGCTTGGCGCTGCACCACCACGGCCAAAGGTGCAGTAATCAAAAAGTGCAACCATCTCATCTTCATGCTCGACACCGCGATAAACATTAACCAAAGCGCGCATGCGATCAAGGTAGAGACCAGCAAGTCCGGATTCCTTCAAGGTTCCTAAATCGCCACCAGAGCCCTTTACATAAAGGACTTCAACATCTTTTCCTGTTGATGGATCATTTGCAATACCCTTCGCCGAAGTGTTTCCACCCGCGTAATTGGTAAATTTTGGATTACTCCCCAGACGATTACTGCGCCCCAATAACTCTTCAATAGTCTTGTTTGTCATCTATTTAAGCACCCCAACCAGCTTGATTACCACCAACGCGATCTGCTGCAATCTTCTTTGCATATCCACTTGCTGCATATGCTTTCATCGGTTCAGGATCAATTCCCTTATCACTACGCCACTCGCGAAGAAGTCCACGTACATCAGTGTTGTAGGCATCCATCAACACTTCATGTGCTGCCAGGACATCTCCCGAAAGCTGCGCCGTCTTAAGCGCTTCTTGATCAACAAGAACTGCCTTGGCGACCGCTTCCTGTACATTCATAATTGAACGAATCTGACCAGGAATTTTTGCTTCAATATTGTGGCATTGATCAAGAACGTATGAGACAGGTGTTCCAACGTCGAAACCGCCGTTGATATTCACTTCGTGCATGATGCGAAATAGTTGAAATGGGTCGGCCGCGCCTACGATGAGATCATCATCAGCATAGAAACGGGAGTTAAAATCGAAGGCTCCTAGACGCTTTGCACGAAGCAAGCCAGCCACGATGAATTCGATATTTGTTCCCGGTGCGTGGTGTCCCGTGTCAACAACAACCATCGCCTTCGGACCCAGCGCCATGCAATGAAGTAGTGAAGTACCCCAGTCCGGAACATCTGTGTGATAAAAAGCTGGCTCAAAAAACTTGTATTCGAGCAACATGCGCTGGTTAGCCCCAAGGCGGGCATAAACCTTCTCAAGTGATTCAGCTAAGCGGTTTTGGCGGTCAGCGATGTTGTCCTGACCCGGGTAGTTTGTTCCATCCGCAAACCAAAGTTTGAGATCCTGAACATTAACTTGATCCATGATATCGATGCAATCAAGCAAATGCGCAACGGCATTCGCGCGCACTTTAGGATCGGGTGCACAGACAGATCCAAGAATGTATTGATCATCTTGGAATGTATTGGAATTTATAGTGCCAAGTTTTACACCTAGGCTTTGCGCATGCGCTGCAAAGTCCTTGTAGTCTGCAACTCTGTCCCAAGGAATATGGAGGGCAACTGTTGGTGCAGCTCCCGTGTATTTGTGCACCTGGGCAGCATCAGCAACTTTCTCATATGGATCACGCGGCACACCCGGTTGCCCAAAGACTTTAAAGCGGGTCCCAGAGTTTCCATACGCCCATGAAGGAGTCTCAACACCTAAACGGTTAAGAACTGCTTTCACTTCATTTGTGCTTGCCATTGTCGTATTCCATTCCTTCTTACTTATTTTAAGTAGAAAATATTCTCGAGCTTCAGGAAACCTTCATCTGGTCTGCGACCATCGAGAGCTTCAAAGTATTCAGCCATAATCGCTTGCCAGCGTTCATTGACATCCTTTTCAGCCATGCTGTCGAGAGCGTTTTGGAGGCTCGGTGTTTCAAAATATCCAAACAATGTTGCATCACTGCGATCAAGAAAAAGCGAGTAGTTATTCCACCCAGTTTCTGAGAGCGCTTCAAGCATTTCTGGCCAAACGTTTTGATGGTGCATGACGTACTCATCAAGCTTCTCTCTTCGAAGCTTAAGTTTGAATCCGACTCTCTCCACGGCTCCCTCAATTGAAACGATTCATAAACAATACGCAGACGTTAAGGTGAATTTGAGCGTGAGTCAACCCTGTGGGGTGAAATATTCGTGACCAGAGATCACATTTATTGACACAGTTCAATCGCACGGGAAGACTCTCGTTCTATGAGCGTCAGTCTACGAGAGGTAGCAAAGGCCGCAAAGGTCTCGGTCGGTACCGTTTCAAATGTCCTCAACCGACCAGAAGTTGTAGCCCCAGAGACGCTAGCTCGTGTTCAACGCATCATTGATGACCTAGGTTTTGTACCAAACGGCTTTGCTCGTCAGCTCCGCTCCGGCAATAGCCGAACCCTCGGTTTAATCGTTCCTGATGTTGCAAACCCTTTTTTTACCGAAGTCGCACGTGGAGTTGAAGACGCTGCGAGTAAGCGTGACTATGCGGTTTTTCTCTGCAACTCTGACGAGTCTGCCTCTAAAGAGGATCGTTATATCAATGTTTTGATTCAACAACAGGTTCGTGGAGTGCTAATTACCCCGACCGATGTAAAGTCCGACCGCCTTGATGCAATGCGCGAACGAGGAATCGCCGTGACACTTGTCGACCGCGAACTCAAGGGTCGACAGCAATGTTCGGTATCCGTTGACGACGTCCATGGAGGACAACTGGGTATTGAGTATCTAACAGGTCTCGGACACAGTGACATCGCATGGGTATGTGGCCCGGATAGCATCCCGCAAGTTGCAGATCGTGGTGCGGGTGTGGCAAAAGCTGCAAAGATTGCCGGTGCTAAGGTTGAAACTATTCGTGTTTCCCTTATGAATACCCCTCAAGGCGAAGAAGCAGCGAGAAAGATTTTATCTTTCAAGACAATGCCCAGCGCAATTTTTTGCGCAAATGACTTATTGGCACTAGGAGTTATGCGCACCTTGCGAGAGAGTAAAATTCGAATTCCAGAACAAGTTTCTATTCTGGGCTATGACGACATTGAGTTTGCTGCTTCAGCAGCGGTACCACTCTCCTCGATCTCTCAGCCCGCCTATCAAATGGGCGTTACAGCAGCGGATTTGTTACTCAATGAGTGTGAAGAGAGAGACACTCACGAGCATCAACAAATTCGTTTTCAGCCTCAATTAGTGGAAAGAGCATCCACAGGAAAGCATTGATTGCCCTCGAATCAAATACCCAAAGCGAGTCGTTCGTGGGCAAATATTGAACTGTTCAAAATCAGAGTTTGCGTAACTGAAAAAACGTAATAAAACTGTTATGAACTGTAGAGAAAAATACATTGACGAGTCGGGAAACCCCCACTAAATTCCGTCACATGGTTGAAACGATTCAACCAGAAGGTACTCGAGGAGATTAAATGAAGACAATGATGAAGCGTGGGTTTGCCCTCACGCTACCTCTCGCACTTGTCTTTGGAGCGGCCGCAGCCGCTCCATCGCAGGCCGCAGATACAGAAATTACATGGCTTATTGATAACAGCCAGAGCAATCAAGATGTAGCAAAAGCCCTCGTAGCTGCATACGAGAAGGCTAATCCCGGATATAAAGTCACAGTAGTTCTTCGTCCAGGTGGTGCAGACGGAGATAACCTTGTTAAGACAAAGCTTGCAACAGGCGTGATGGAGGATGTGTTTACATACAACTCAGGTTCGCTTTTCCAGGCATTGGCTCCATCAAAGAACCTTCTTGAGATCACAAATGAGCCTTTCATGAAGAATGTTCTATCATCATTTAACCCAGTTGTTTCTGTTGGTAAGAAAGTTTATGGAACACCATTTGGTACAGCTGTTGGAGGCGGAATCCTCTACAACAAGAAGGTTTACGCAAAACTTAAGCTAAAGGTTCCAACAACCTGGGCCGAGTTCATGGCAAACAATAAGAAGATCAAGGCTGCTGGTATTGATCCTGTTATTCAGTCATATAAGGACACATGGACTTCGCAATTATTCGTTCTGGCTGATTACTACAATGTTCAAAGCGCAAGTCCAAACTTCGCTGCGAACTACACAGCCAACAAAGAAAAGTATGCAAAGAACCCTGCTGCACTTCGCGGCTTTGAGTACATCGAAGAACTCAAGAAGTTGAACTACTTCAACCGCGACTACGCATCAACAACATATGCGCAGGCACTGGATAAAGTCGCACTTGGACAAGGTGCACACTATCCAATGGCAACTTGGGCAATCCCACAGATTGCTTCACAGCAACCAGCAAGCCTTGAAAACGTCGGCTTCTTTGCTCAACCAAGCTCAAAGGCAAGCGTTAACGGTGTAACCGTTTGGGTGCCTTCAGGTACATATATCCCTGCCAATACAAAGAACGCTGCTGCTGCGAAGAAGTTCGTCGGCTGGATGACAACTGCAAAGGCTGTCGATGTTATGAACAGCGTTGAAGGCTTCGCAGGTGGTCCTTACTACATCAAGAACGCAAGCATCCCGAATGCTCTTCCTGGTGCCGTTAAAGATCTAGTTAAATACTTTGATCGAAATGCAACCGCTCCAGCGCTTGAGTTCGTATCACCTATCAAGGGTCCAAACCTCGAGAAGATTCTGATCGAGGTCGGTCTTGGTATCAAAACTGCAAAGAAAGCAGCGGCTGATTACGATGCCGATGTTGTAAAGCAGGCAAAGCAGCTTGGTCTCAAGGGCTGGTAAGTAAGGAAAAGTAGGTAAAGGAGCTGGCGGGCCACGCAATTGGTCCGCCAGCTCTACTTATATTCGATGGAATGGTGATTAGTGACCAAGAGTAAGAGCAAGAAGAAAATCAAGAGTCCATACTCTTATCGTCTTGCTGCGCCCGTAGGAATTATTTTTCTAGTTTTCTTCATAATTCCAACAATTGTTTCCTTCTTTTTCTCTATGACTCGTTGGACTCTTTTCGATTGGGAGTTCATTGGTTTCGAAAACTTTATTCAATACTTTAAAGAGGCATCACTAGCTATTGGATTTAAAAACACGCTTATCTATGGAGTTGTAACATCAGGGCTGAAGGTAATCATTGGATTGGCTCTTGCATTGTTATTGACAGGCCGCCTACGGGCGAAGGGGTTTCTACGATCAGTCGTCTATTTCCCAGTGCTAGTTTCCACGATTGGCGTTGGCTTTACTTTCAGCGTGCTCATGGATCCAAATTATGGTGTAATCAATAAGGCAATTGTTTCATTGGGAAAGTCAATTGGCTGGGAAACATATGGACCTGGCTGGTTGGTCGATCCAAACCTACTTCCCCTCTTTTCTGTTGCCTTTGTTGACGTTTGGAAAGGCGTGGGAATGGCGACAGTCATTTTCATGGCTGGACTTGCCACGATTCCGAGAGAATATTACGAAGCATTAGAAGTAGATGGCGGTGGCGCTTGGGATAAATTTAAAAATATAACTCTCCCACTAGTGCAGCCGGCTACTGCAGCTGTGGTTATCCTGAGTTTTATTGGTGGACTGCGTTCATTCGATCTGATTTGGGCCATGACCAACGGTGGTCCAGGATTCCTTTCTGACGTTATCGCCTCGATCAACTACAAGCAGTATCAAGCAGGCTTCTATGGTCTAGCCACGGCTGGAAATGTGATCCTTCTCTTCTTCGTCCTTGCTATTACTGGACCGATTTATTGGTATTTCAATCGGAAGGAGCAGGAGGCTTGAAAAATTTTCTCCGGAAGAATTGGATTGACTTTGTAGCCGTGCCAATAGGGCTCTTCGTATTCGTTGCACCTTTTGTACTAATTTTTCTAACTTCCACCAAGAATGCCGAAGAATCTTTTCAATTCGATTTTAGTTTAGGCGAAGAATTCTTATTGTGGCAGAACATCAAAACAGTTCTAGCGACGAATGATGGAATTGTTATTCGAGCATTCATAAACTCCACAATTATCACCTTTATATCTGTAGTGCTTATCGTGATCGTCAGCTCGATGGCTGCTTTTGTCTTTTCTCGACGTCCAGGCAAGTGGACAACATTTGCAAATGTGATGATTCTTGCCGGACTAATCGTGCCACCAGCAATTGTTCCAACAATCTGGGTACTTCAGAAGTTAAACCTATTCAAAACGATGCAAGGATTGATCTTTATTGAAGTGGCCTATAGCGCAGCTTTTGCAATTCTTATTTATAAAAGTTTTATATCTTCTATCCCCAAAGAAATTGATGAAGCTGCTGCGATGGATGGATGTACTGGATTTTCACTATATCGCCGCATCATTTTCCCATTATTGATGCCTGTAAACGTAACAATTATCGTTACCACGTCCGTAGCTGTCTTTAACGACTTTACGAATCCGCTCTACTTCTTGCCTGGAAATGAAAACGCAACGGTCCAGTTAACTCTCTTTTATTTCCAGAGCGCATACTTGACTCAGTACAACCTGCTCTTCACGGACATTTTACTCATCACAATTCCACCACTGATTGTCTTTATTATCTTCAATAAGAAGATTGTTTCGGGATTAACTGCAGGTTCAGTAAAAGGCTAGTTCAAACACTATAAAGGGGACAGAAATGCCATCAATACCAGTCACATCACAGCGCGATGAAGCAACGAGGGTTATTGGATTACAGACACAATTCTCTGCTGACTTAATCGGCTTGCCGATTGTGGACCCGCAATTGACATGGCAAACCATCAGTGAGCGCCCTGATGCCATTCAACTAGCTTATGAAATTTCGTCCGTTGGTGAGACAGGTGAAGTAGTGACATCACCAGTAGTTGCGGGTTCGGATCAGATTGAAATCGTTGCATCAGGTCATATAAGCAAGGCTCGCGAAATTCGCTATCTGCGCGTTCGAATAGCAACTCAATATGGATGGTCAGATTTTAGTCCATACACAAAATTTGAGACTGGTTTAGCGTCAGGTAAAGAATTAATCGGAGATTCGATCGGTGATTCTTCATCGCACTCTGAGCCATCACCAATACTTCGCAAAGAATTTCAGGCCGCAAAAAAGATTGCTAAGGCGCGCTTATATGCAACCTCTGAAGGAATCCACGCGCTTTACCTCAACGCGGTTCCTGTGACGGATGAATATTTTACGCCAGGCTGGACGGCATACGATGATCGTCGCACTTTTGTTACTTATGACGTTACCTCTTTAGTACAAGTTGGTGGCAACTGCCTAAGCGCCGAACTGGGTGATGGTTGGACCCGTGGCAAGCTTGGATTTATGAATATGTATGACAATTACGGCAAGAATTTGCACTTACTTGCTCAACTTGAGATTACTTATGCGGACGGATCACAAGATGTTGTCCTGACTGACAATTCATGGAAAGTATCTAGTGGCGAGATCCAATTTGCAGATATTTATGATGGAACAACTATCGATTACACGAAACGTCAGAAGGGCTGGCAGCTAGTTGGATTTAATGATTCCGCATGGGCTGCCCCAGTTCTTTACCCATTTGCCAAGGAAACGCTCGTTGCACGCACTTCTACTCGCGTTGTAAAGGTTGAGGAATTTGCGTCCAGAGTTCTCGATTCCAAGAACACTAGTCGCACACTCCTAGATTTCAGTCAGAACATTTCAGGCTGGGTTCGACTTACTGTTGATGGCAAGAAGGGTGATGTGGTCACGATTCGACATGCTGAAGTTCTTGAACCAGGACCAAATCTACATACCGCTGCTCTACGCACAGCCAAGGCAACAGATCACTACACACTTGACCGCGACGGTCGTCACGTTCTCGAGCCTAAATTCACTTTCCACGGATTCCAATTCGCTGAAGTTACAGGACCTGCAAAGTTCGTGTCAGCAGTTGGTGTAGCTATTTCATCAGCAAATCAACGCCGCGGATTTTTCACTTCATCTGATGCGCGACTTAATCGCCTTCATCAGAACGTCGTTTGGTCTATTGCAGACAATATGGTCTCTGTTCCAACTGATTGCCCGCAACGTGATGAGCGCCTTGGATGGACAGGTGATGCGCAAGCGATTGCGATGACATCAAATACGCTCTTCAAACTTGATAGTTTCTGGCGAAACTGGCTAGTTGACCTTTGGGTCGATCAGAAGCGTGTCGGCGGAGTGGGTGCTGTCGTTCCGGATATCTTGTCGAAACAACCTTCGCCAGGTGATGGTGGATGGGTAATCACAGATCGTGCAGGATGGGCAGATGCAGCAACGATAGTTCCGATGGCTGCATATGAATCCTACGGGAGTGCGGCGACTCTGAAGCAGCAACTCGAAAGTATTCGGGCGTATGTTGAAGGTCTATCAACCCGCCGTAAGGGCGAAAAATTCTTACCAGAAGAATTTCAGTTCGGAGATTGGTGCGACCCTGATGCACCAGTTGATCAACCTTGGCTCTCAAAAGTGAAGGCACAATTTGTAGCGAATGCTTTCTTTGCAAATACTGTCCAGCTTGCTGCCGACGCTGAAGCACTTGTTGGCGATGCGGCCCATCACAAGAAATTCACTGAATTAGCAGCAACACTCAGGAAAGACATTTGGGCGCACTTCGGCCAAGAGGCGAAAGAGACAACTGCCGGATGTTCTATCGCTCTTGAATTTGGAATCGTTCCAGATTCTGAGAAAGTTGAAGTCGCAAAACTTTTAAGTGACATGGTGATTGCAGACGAAGGAAAGATCACTACAGGCTTCCTTGGAACTCCACTTATCTTGCATGCTCTGTCTAAAAATGGTCACGTTGATGCTGCATACACAATGTTGATGCGTCGCAAAGTTCGTTCATGGCTCTATCAAGTCGATCAAAAAGCGACAACCATTTGGGAGCGCTGGGATGCGATTCGCGAAGATGGATCAATTCACAAGGGAGAAATGGCAACTGCATCTGAAGATCAGCCGGATGCTTCGATGATTTCATTTAACCACTATGCCTATGGTGCGGTCATTGATTGGGTTTATCGAAATGTTGCGGGAATAGCTCCAACAACAAAGAGCCCTGGATATCGACACATAACATTTGCCCCACGACCAGGTCAAGGATTTACATACGCATCAGCCGAAATCAATACCCCTTTTGGCGAAGCTGCGATTTCTTGGGAACTTGTTGGAGAGAGTGTTCTTTACGCAAAAGTCACAGTTCCCTTTGGTTCTCGTGCAGTGATTGATTTTCCACTTAAATCCAATTCAGTCCTTCGGGTTAATGGCGAGATAGTTTTGAACGGATTTGAAGTGGGATATGGCACTTACAACGTCACAGTGAGCACTCCTGAAATTGCAACCTTTAAAGCTGTAAGTTGAATCTGTTGGAATGTAATGGATTTTAAAAATACCGTTGAAAAATTAAGCGTTGAGGAGAAGATTCAACTTCTCACCGGCGAGGATTTTTGGACAACTTATGCGATGCCACATATAGAACTTCAGAAAATGGTTCTTTCTGATGGTCCAAGTGGTGTCCGTGGCGAAATTTGGGATGAAAGAAGCCCATCACTGTCGCTACCTTCTGCCACTGCATTGGCATCAACATGGGATGTCAATGTGCTCAGGGACGTCGGCATTGTGATGGCCTACGAAGCACGCCGCAAGGGTGTCGATGTTGTTCTAGGCCCGACTATCAACCTTCATCGCTCTCCGCTCGGTGGACGCCATTTCGAAGCTTATTCTGAGGACTCGATTCTCTCAGGAGAGTTAGCAGCAGCATTTGTGAAAGGTATCCAAGGAGAGGGAGTCGGCGCATGTTTAAAACACTTCGTCGCAAATGACGCTGAAACAGAGCGCCACACTGTCAATAATATTCTTGATGAAAAAACTCTACGCGAGGTTTATGCACTTCCCTTCGAGATAGCGGTAAGAGAGTCAAATCCTTGGACAGTTATGTCTGCCTACAATCGAGTCAATGGTCCCAAGATGGCTGCATCACCACTGCTTAACTCGGTATTGAAGGATGAATGGGGATGGGATGGTGTCGTCGTCTCAGATTGGACTGGTGTTCAATCAACTGTCGACACAGGAAATGAAGGTAATGATCTTGAGATGCCTGGCCCATTCGGTTTTTGGGGAGAGAAGCTACTGTCGGCAGTAAATAGTGGTGAAGTATCTATCGCTGCGATTAATGCAAAAGTTGAACGTCTGATTCGCCTTGCCTATAGAGTCGGTAAATTTGCTGGCGGCAGTATCAAAAAAACAAAAGAATTTTCCGATCTTGACCTCCAAGCTTTTGCAAGGTCTGTTGGATCCCAATCAATTGTGTTAGCGAAGAATGAAAATTCTGTTCTACCAATTGAGAAAGAGACATTCATCGCAGTTATCGGTGCACATGCCCGATATGGTCGCGGCCAGGGTGGAGGATCTGCAACCGTATACCCAACAGAATTCGTAGCGCCACTGGATGGTTTAATCAGTAACGCACCTACTAAATCAACAATTAAGTATGCGCTTGGTGTGAACTCTGACTCCGGGCTCATTCAAATGGATAAGAACTACCTAAAGAACCCTGCAACTGGCCAAGGTGGCTGTTTGGCAGAGATTTTTGCACCAGACGGAACTCTTCTGCTGAGTGAAAATCGTTACGGTGGATTCTTTAATTGGGCCACTCAGCCATGGATGTTCAACTACTCCTTCATTCGAGTATCTGGAATTTTTACAGCAGATATGGACGGCGAATATCAATTCGGTATTGGAATGGTCGGGAACTACAAGATAAAAATTGAAGATAAAATTCATGAAGGGTTCATCCCGATGCACTCAGATGATCTAGGTGAATTCGTATTAAACCCACCGTATAAATCATTTGGGCATACACTCAAAGCGGGTGATCAAGTTCTAATCGAATGGGAGTACCCTCGCGATTCCCTACCTATTCCTATCGCATCTTTTTATATTGGTTTCCGTGAGCCTTCACGTTCTCAGGCTGAAGAGATCGCAGAAGCTGTAGCTCTTGCAACTGAAGCTGACGTAGCGATTGTTTTTGTGGGCACTACTGCTGAAATCGAGTCAGAAGGGCACGACCGTACGAACATTTCGCTTCCAGATGGTCAAGATGACTTAGTGTTTAAAGTGGCGAAGTCAGCCAAGCGCACAATTGTTGTTGTCAATTCGGGATCACCCGTTGAGATGCCTTGGATTGACGAAGTAGATTCAGTACTTTTTACATTTTTCGGCGGGCAACAAATGGGTAATGCCCTCGCTGATGTTCTATTTGGGAAAATCAACCCGGCTGCACGCACATCTACGACCTGGGCGCGAAAAATGATTGATTTGCCGGTTTCGAATACCACGCCGATAAACGGTGAGCTCCAATATTCAGAAGGCGAATACATCGGCTACCGCGCTTGGCGCAAGTGCAGTAGCACTCCCATGATTCCGTTCGGCCATGGAATCTCGTACACATCATTCACATCAGAACTTCTCAGAGCAGATAAAGCCATAGCCAAAGTTAGGGTGACTAACACAGGCGAAAGGCTTGGCGCATACGTTGTTCAAATTTATGCAACACACTCTAAATCAAAGTCGTATGAACGTCGTCTTGCGGGCTTTGCCAAGGTAGAACTGAAATCTGGAGATTCTGTGACCGTTGATGTCGCTCTAGAACCACTTGTGTTTCAAGAATTTGATCACAGATGGGTCGACGTTTCCGGCGACTGGATAATCACGCTTGCTGAAAATGCCTTCGAACAAGGAACCTCGATCCTTGTTGGCTAGCTATCGAAATCTTTTTAACACACCAGGCGCTGTGCGAATAGCATCAGCTGGGTTTATTGCCCGAATGCCGATTGCAATGGACACCATTGCAATTATCCTTTTTGTTCTCTCAGTAGATAAGCGCTATTCGATTGCAGGGGCCTTGACTGGGGTGGCTGCACTTACGACGGTGATTTCTATTCCGCTCTGGGCTAAGGCAGCCGACCACTTTGGGCAGCGAAAAATTTTACTTACGGCAGTCCCAATTCGTGTCTGCGCATTCATAATCTTTATTATTTTAGTAAAGAGTGAAGCGCCAATTTGGAGTTGGTTTTTAGCGATAGTGGCTGCTGAATCTGCATCCCTGAGTATTGGTTCCATGACGCGTCGGCGTTGGATGCATATGATAGATAAGAAGGATTCAGATTTGCTTTCAACATCATACATATTTGAAAGTTTTCTGGATGAGATTGTCTTCATAATCGGCCCCGTTATCACCACAGCAGTAGCAACTACCATCGCACCAATGGCTGGAATCATCCTGGGAATCATTTTTCTTCTCACCGGTGCACCATTTATTGCATTTCATAAAAAATCAGATCCAGGCATTCACCCACAGGAAATAGACGAAAAGGCCAAGTCTGTAATGCGAAATATGAAGTTGCAGGCCGTTGCAATTCCCCTCACTATCGCTGGTGGCTCTTTTTCGGCCGTGAGTATTTGTGTTGTCGCATTTGCTGACGAGCGTGGAATGAAATCCGTCGCGGGCTTACTTCTCGGGTTTTGGGCACTAGGTGGTGCCTTCTCTGCCTTCATTAATGGAGCTATACGCTGGAAGCTTTCTCACGGTTCTCGATATCTTGGCTACCTATTTGGAATGACTGCGATCGCATTTACATTCCCATTTATTGGCAATGTTTACGTACTCGGTGTGGCACTATTTCTCCAAGGAGTGTGCATTGCACCACTACTTCCCAATGGATTGTCATTGATTACGGGTTCGATCCCAGAATCACAAATGACTCAAGCAATTTCTTTAATAACAGCAGGCATCCCTCTAACGGGAGCAATATCGAGCTTTATAGCCGGTCAATTAATTGATAATTCTGGGGCAAGCACTGGATTGTGGCTACCTTTTCTCTTTTTAGTGCTGAGCTGCTTAGCCACAGTTCCATATTCAGGAAAATATAAGACTTAAAATCTTTATGTACTGAGAAATCAATTTCTCCACGAGAGATAAACTTTTCCAACCTTGTACGTTGCTACTGGGTGAGCAAACTCCATGGGCCTTAGCTGCTCGGCTGAAACAAGTTCAATGGAACGCAGAGCCGAAAGAAGTTGGCTTAACGCTTCTTGAATGACTAATCGAGCTAGTTGCTGACCAATACACCCGTGGATTCCATGGCCAAATGAGAGGTGCGCTTTTATCTCTCGATCTAACTTTAGGGAGTCAGGTTCATCCCAAATACGGGGGTCGCGGTTTACTGCAACTGGAGATACGGAAACGCTTTGACCTGCCTCGATCCTCTTTCCTGCAATCTCAATTTTTTCCAATGCAGTTCGGGGAAAGAGAGTCACAAACATTGCGCAGTAGCGCATCAATTCTTCGATAGCTTCTGGGGAGAGTGGAAGGTTATTCTGTAAATATGCCAGCTGGTCAGGATTCTGCAAAAGTGCCATCATGCCTGTAGAGATCATATAAGCCACAGAGTCACGTCCAGAGGTAAAGAAAACATAAATTAAACCTTCGACTTCGGCCTGTGTTAACTCTGAGGCAATTAAGTGCGAGATTACGTCGTCCCCAGGATTCTCTCTTTTAAATTGATAGACATCTCGCAGAAAATGTATTCGATCCTCTCTCGAAGATGTCTCAACAAAAGTTTTCTCAAAACCGTCAATCATTGAATCAGGTATCCCAAGAATAAATGCATGATTTGCAATCGAAATAGGTTCACTGTAATGCTCGGTGATGTCCACAGGTTGAGGTTGGTCAAGAAGATGAGCCAATTGTTTAGAGACTAACGCAGACACTGCATCGGTATAAGAGTTAACTGCTTTAAAGGAAAACTTTGATGTGACTGTTTTGCGACACTTTCTATGTTGTTCACCATCGAGAGCGAGCAAGTCGGCACTTTTGATCGCCATTTCATCGGCGGCATCAACGAACCCTTCTGCTGGCAATACGGGTGTTAAACCTGGAAATCGATGAGGAAATTGACTAAAGCGACTATCGAGTAGGATTTTTTGTGCAGTTTCTTGGCGAAGTGCAATCCATCCATCGTGTCCATCGGAATAGGTAAGTGGAGAGATTTCCGAGCTCTCACGCCAAAGTCCAAGAGTGGGTGATGGACTTAGCGGCGTACCATCCGATGGAAGATGGTGTTGATGTGGACACTCCATAACGAGATCTTACAGGGCTTCACTAATCACGATAAGTACGGATCTTAAATCAAAAGTGTGCATCCGTGCTGTCAGGCGTTTCAATCTAAACCGTTCATGTATATTTTCAGAATGCGTAAAGCCCTTGCCGTATTAACGGTACTTTTCCTAGCAATTTCACCACTTCAAGCTTCAGCTGCTGTTAAGGCGGGCGCTGCTTGTACTAAAGCCGGCACAAGTTCCGTAGTTGGTGGGAAAAAGTACACCTGCGTAAAGAGTGGCAAGAAATTAGCGTGGGACAAAGGTGTCAAGGTAGTTCCAGCAGCAAAACCCTCAGCAGCTCCCGCTCCTGTTGCAACTCCAACACCAACCTCTGCGAAGGTCTTTAACACCCTGTGGGAAAAGTACAACCTAAACAAGCCAACATCAGCAGATGCAGTAATCAAGGCGGCGACAGATAATTTCAAGAGCTACACATCTGTTATCCGAAACTCTGGGCAAGAAATCAAAGTTGTTGCTCAGCCTGGTGTTGATCCGCTTCTTATTTCCTGGGTTAAAGATGGAGCAACCTATGTTGCGCATAGGTTTCAATATCCAAAACTTCCTCGATCATTTGTAGATTTCATCGCGATTGACAGTGCGTGGCTGGAATCAAGTTATATTGCAGAGGGATATCCAGCAAATTACGCCAAAGCACGTGCAAATAACATTTGTGGTGGTGCGCCCGCATGTGGTGGATCAGATTCAAACCTTTGGAACTATTCAGTAATTCAAAAGACGAATTCATTGGTAACTGACAAAGCCGGATTAGCACAAACGCCTGGCCATGAATTCTTCCACGCTATTCAAGAGATATTGGCTGCGCCAAACGTTGCTGGACCAACAGGGGACAAGGTTCCTAATTGGTTCTGGGAAGGCCCTGCGATGTTTGTCGGGGTACAAACAGCGGGCGCGCTTGGGATTTCAGATTACGTCACTCTCGGTCGCCCATCGATGACAAATCGATACAAGAACGGCAACGTAGTCAATCGAACATCTAGCTTGAGTGAGATCAAAGCAAATGATGGCGTTATAGATCCATACGCCATTGGTTTTGCCGGAACGGAATTCTTGGTCTCCCAGGTCGGCGTTGAAAAAATGGTCAATGTGTATGTGGCCCTTGGTCAACGTAAGGCCTTCGATGTCGCCTTTAAAGAGGGAACAGGGATTGAACTCGCTGATTTTTACTCAATGTTCGAGGAAGTGCGCGGAACTTTAGGCTTTCCAAAGAGCTAATAAAATCCTTCAGTTGCTCAAATTGCTCGTTTCCGCACGATTCACAATTGTTCCCCTCTGAGGGATTTCTCAGGTTCTCTTACTACCCTGCTTCACATGGCGCGGAAATCAAAAGCACTGATCTTGGCAGCATTCACACTTGCTCTTTTAGCTGGCAGTTCTTTAGTAGCGGAATCATTGATTACGTCACGCATTGAAACTCGTGTAAAGAGTGAATTACCAAAAGCATCGGGTGTAAGTGCATCGATTTCACTCATCGAAATGGTGCAGAGCCTCTTTTCAGATTCAATTAAGTCTGCAAATATCAAGATAGACAGCTACGCTCTTAAGGCAAATGCAACAAAATCATCAATTGCAATCGCTGCTAAGAACATCAGTAAATCTAAGCCCACGATTGTCGGTTCATTGGAAGTTACTTCGACAATACCTGCAGCAACAGTTTTGCAATCAGCAGAATTCGGCGATGCTGAGATCGTACATAACACCTTGCAGGTATCAGCAGGTCCAGGTGGTTTAGGCAGAGCAATTCTTGTTCCAAAATTCTCCGACAATCAGATTTACTTTGAGATCAGAGGAAT
>JAIXYD010000001.1 GCA_027490415.1 Streptomycetaceae bacterium | reverse complement strand
CGTTGTGTGGTCTCAGCCTCGTGATGATCAAGTGCGCGCTTTGCTAAATCTTTCACGTAGGCAATACCGACGATGTTGTCGAGGTTCTCCCCCACAACAGGTACGCGTGAATATCCAGAACGTAAAGCCAACGAGAGGGCCTGGCGGAGAGTTTTGTCTCCTTCGATCCAGACCATGTCAGTGCGGTGGACCATTAACTCGCGCACAAGTGTGTCACCAAGTTCAAATACTGAGTGGATCATCTCGTGCTCATCTGATTCCACAAGACCGCGTTCGTGCGCCTGATCTACAAGATCGCGCAGCTCTGCTTCATTTGTAAATGGTCCCGATCTAAAACCTTTACCTGGAGTAATCGCATTACCGATGGCGATGAGCAACTTTGTCACTGGCCCAAGAATCAGCGCCAAGAAAGCTGATACAACGATGCCAGCACGAGCCCAACGATGTGGGTTTTGACGGCCCAATGTACGCGGGCCAACCCCGATAACCACATAAGAGAGAACAACCATGATGATGACTGTGTAGAGGTAGGCATACCCTGTTGTGTAAGCCTGCTGAAGTAAACGAAGTATCAAGACTGCGGCTGTAAATTCACAGACCTTACGGACGAGCAAAATAACGTTGAGGAACCGCGCAGGTTGGGCAGAGTACTTCTTGAGTAAGTGTCCTCCACGCTTTGACTCAAGCTCTTCAATCAAGACTCGAGAAATTGATGTCAGCGCTGATTCAGAGGCGGCGAGAAAACCTGCAAATCCAATAAGAGCGATAATCGGAAGAACCGATAAAAGGTCCACTAGGACTCTCCCCATTCCTTCACTAATTTTTCCTGTAGTTCAAACATTACTTTTTCATCAGCCGGATTGGCATGGTCATATCCAAGAATATGCAATAACCCGTGTGCTGCCAAAATGTAAATCTCATGATTAATCGAATGCCCAGCACTCGCAGCTTGTCGCGCTGCAACACTTGGACAAATCACGATGTCACCCAGCGTTACCACCTCGCCAACACTTTCTGGCATGTCCATCGGAAACGAGAGCACGTCAGTAGGCCCTGGTTCATCCATCCACTTAACATGAAGTTCGGTCATCTCAGATTCATCGACGAAGGTGATGCTGACTTCGCAATCTGCGTTTAATCCAAGTGATCCCAATGAATACTGGAGCAGTGAAGTTACTTCATCGCTTGGAACAAGTTCTCCTGAGCGATTGTTAGATTCAATCGTCATGTACGTATCAGCTGTTTCGAATATTTCGTGGGGCTTGAACAGCGCTGTCGAAGGCATCGTAGGCCTTCACGATGTCACCAATGAGGCGGTGGCGCACAACATCTTCTGCAGTTAATTCACTAAATGAGATGTCATCGATGTTGCCCAAAATATCGCGAATGATTCGAAGACCAGATTTAGATCCATTAGGAAGATCTACCTGCGTTACATCGCCAGTGATCACCATCTTTGAACCAAAACCTAAACGGGTGAGAAACATCTTCATCTGTTCTGGTGTGGTGTTCTGCGCTTCATCCAAAATAATGAATGAATCATTCAGTGTGCGACCACGCATAAAGGCAAGTGGAGCAACTTCAATGACACCGCTCTGCATCAGGCGTGGAATTGAATCTGGATCGATCATGTCATGTAGGGCATCAAAGAGTGGGCGAAGATATGGATCAATCTTCTCTGTCAGCGTGCCGGGCAAGAACCCTAATTTTTCGCCAGCTTCTACCGCCGGACGCGTCAAGATAATTCGATTGACCTTCTTTGCTTGCAATGCGGCGACGGCTTTTGCCATGGCAAGGTAGGTCTTGCCGGTACCGGCAGGGCCGATACCAAAAGTGATGGTGTTCTCGTCAATTGCATCTACATAATGCTTCTGGTTGGCAGTCTTTGGTCTGATGGTGCGACCACGATTGCTCACGATGTTGAGTGAGAGAACCTCGGCTGGGTGTTCGATTGGATCTGCAGCCAACATATCGATGCTGCGCTTTACTGCATCAGTTGTAAGCGCTTGCCCTGATCGAATAACAACCATCATCTCGGCAAATAGCTTTTCAAGTGCGAGGCAGTCGATGTGTGGTCCCCGTAATGTAATTTCGTTCCCGCGAACAGTCATAGCAACAGAAGGAAATGCCGCTTCAATAATATTGATATTGCTATCGCCAACTCCGACGAGTGCGACCATGGGAATGGCTGGTGGGACGGTGATCAGAGTGCGTTCCATATGTGGGTAAATCTAGTGCTAGCCCGGAGGCCAGGCCAGTCCACGCCCACCAATGAGATGCAGATGAGCGTGAAAAACACTCTGGCCAGCATCGGCACCCGTGTTAAAGACTGATCGATAGCCAGTAAGTCCTCGCTCGGCCGCAATGGCATCTGCAGCCCGGTGCATCGCTGCGATGATCGTTGGCGAGATGGCAGAGATCGCTGCAGCATTTTCAGCGTGCAAGGTAGGAATGATCAAGATGTGCGTAGGCGCTTGTGGGTTTAGATCATTAAATGCAACAACGTTTTCATTCCGATAGATGATCTCAGCAGGAATCTGACCTTCAATGATTTTGCAGAAGATGCACTCTGGATCTAGCGTCATGAGAAAAGGGTACTGGTCTACCAACTCTTAAGCAGTGTTTGCACGGCCGCAAGTCCTGCGATTCCTGCATGTGCGCTGCGAAATATTGGTCTACCCATCAATGCAATCTTTGCCCCACTTGCGGTAAATGCATCGAGCTCTTCATCTGTTATTCCACCTTCTGGTCCAATGATGATGAGGGCCTTCTTCACGGCAGTCGCCGATGGTGGCGTGATGGATGAGAGTTTGCTGGTTGCGCTCTCGTGGAAAAGGATCGCAATATCTGTTCGCGCAATTTCATCGATCACTTGTGAAGTTGTGAGTGGTCCAACAATCTCAGGGATGCGAAAGCGGCGTGCTTGTTTACTGGCTTCGCGCACAGTCACATCCAACTTATCTAAAGTTTTATCGGCCTTACCGATACTGCGCGCAGATGACCAGAAAACTAAGCGATCAGCACCTGCCTCGGTGAGCAACCCCGCACACTCTTTGAGTCGATCACCCTTGGGAAGTGCTTGGATAACTGTGTACTCAATCTCGAGCGGTTCTTGGAATTCGCTTTCAATAACTTCACATTGCATAGACTTTTTTGCAACATCGACTGCTTTGACTGTCGAGAATGATCCTTTGCCATCACTGAGCCAAAAAATTTCGCCAGGGCCTGTACGCAATACACGAATTGCATGGAGGGCATCCTCATTATCAAATGTGTAAATCTGGCCCACTTCTGTGGGTAGGTCATCAACAAAGAAGAGTGTGCGCATTAGCGGCCGAAGGAATCTCTAAATTTACCGAGGAAACTCTGATTCTTTCCCTTTGTGTTCGAATCGCCAACAACCTCACCGCGAGATTTTGCGAAGTCCTTAAGCATCTTCTCTTGCTCGCGAGAGAGCTTGGTTGGTGTCATCACAACTATATGGACGATGAGGTCGCCACGACTACTGCTTCGTAGTCGTGTCATGCCTAAGCCCTTAAGTGAAACTGTTGAGCCAGTCTGTGTTCCGGCCTTGATTGCAATCTCTGATTGGCCGTCGAGTGTTTCTACTGTGATCTTGGTGCCTAGAGCAGCAGCTGCAAAAGAAATTTCAACTTCCATATGCAAGGTATCGCCATCGCGAACTAAGAACTCGTGTTCTTCTTCAACGATTTCAACATAGAGATCTCCTGCTGGGCCACCACCTGCACCAACTTCGCCACGTCCGGCTAGTTGCATACGGTTTCCAGTTTCAACACCTGCTGGAATTTTTACTGGAATGTTCTGTCGAGCACGTACGCGACCTTCGCCAGCACATTCTCGACATGGTTCTTGGATCACAGATCCAAATCCAGAACATGTGGCACAAGCTCGTGATGTCATTACCTGACCTAAGAATGACTTTTGAATTTGTTGCGTTTCACCGCGTCCCTTACAAACCTGACACATTGTTGGAGCCGTTCCCTTTGCACATCCTGAACCAGTACAGGTTGGACATACAACTGCGTTCTCAATAGTAAGTTCGCGCTCGGTTCCAAAGCAGGCTTCCGACAAAGTTACCTGAACACGAATGAGTGCATCTTGACCTTGGCGCATACGTGCACGAGGACCGCGATTGCCGCCACCACCAAAGAAGGCATCCATGATGTCGCTGAATCCGCCGAACCCTTGGCCACCACCAAAGCCACCAAAGCTCTGTCCACCCATGTCATATTGCTGACGCTTCTGCGGATCGCTCAAAATTTCATAGGCTGCTGTTACCTCTTTAAATTTATCTTGCACCGCAGGATCTGGATTTACATCTGGGTGAAGTTCGCGTGCAATCTTGCGATAAGCCTTCTTGATCTCATCGGCGGTGGCATCGCGTGACACACCTAAGGTCTCGTATACATCAGCCATTACTTGTAACTTCCTTCAGTGATAAATCGTCCGACATATCGGGCAACAGCGCCGACTGCTGCCATTGAGCCAGCGTAATCCATACGTGTGGGTCCGAGAATTCCAAGTGCTCCAAGTGGAGATCCGCTCTCACCATAACCGATAGTAACTAGAGATGTGCTCTTGAGATTCTTCTCGCTCTGTTCAGAACCAATGCGTACCTTTACCGTATCCGCTGCATCTCCGAGAAGTCGCAGGAGAACAACTTGCTCTTCGAGTGCTTCAAGAACTGGATGCATCGTAGTTTGGAAATCATCGGTAAAGCGAGCAAGGTTTGCAGTTCCAGCCAATACAACTTTCTCTTCCGCTTTTTCAATCGCCATCTCAATGACAGCAGAGACAATCAGTGAAATGTCTCGACGATCTGATGGACTATAGCCTTCAATTATTCCAGTGATCCGATCAGCAACCTCTGGCAGAGATTTTCCAGTCATCGCATTATTGAGCTGCGTGCGTATACTTGCAATAAATGGTTCTTGCACATCGCGAGTAAGTTCAATAACACGCTGTTCGACACGACCTGAATCGGTAATCAAAATCAACATGATGCGTGAAGTTGAAAGAGGTACGAGTTCGACGTGCCTGACTTTAGATTTAACGATTGATGGATACTGAACCACAGCTACTTGTTTAGTAACATCTGCCAACAACCGAACAGTTCGCATCACCACATCATCAAGATCGAGAGCGCCTTCTAAAAATGACTCAATGGCACGACGTTCCGGAGCCGAGAGTGGTTTAACTTCTGCCAATTTATCGACGAATACTCGATATCCACGGTCAGTCGGAATACGCCCGGCGCTTGTGTGTGGTGCAGTGATTAGACCTTCTTCTTCTAGAAGTGCCATCTCGTTACGGATGGTGGCAGGTGAAACTCCGAGTTCGTGGCGATCTGCGATCGCTTTAGAGCCGACTGGTTCCTGTGTTGCCACATATTCATCAACAATAGCGCGCAGAATTTCTAGGCGTCGGGTCGATGTTGTCATGGCTATCGCACTATCTACTAAAGGAATTACTTATTAAGTACAAGTGCAATTGAAATCAGAGTCAGCAAGAAGAATGCTGGGATCGAGGTGCGCAACTTGTTTGCCTTGAAGTGTGTGTAGACAGCACCTGCCATAAAGACCCAGAGTCCAACGAGCGGGAAGAAGAGCATCCAGTTCCACTTCATGCTG
>JAIXYD010000174.1 GCA_027490415.1 Streptomycetaceae bacterium | reverse complement strand
ATCTCACCCATGGTCGATGCCTTCACAAGCAACGTTGTTCTCAAAGGCTTGGCAGAAGAAAATGTGCAAGCCCGTGTTCGTGGAACAACTTTGATGGGCATTTCAAATCAAGAAGGCCATCTCGTTTTAGCGACCGGCAATAAATCAGAGCTGGCCGTGGGTTACTCGACTTTGTATGGTGATGCGGTTGGCGGCTTTGCTCCCATTAAGGATATTTATAAGACGGATGTGTGGGCGCTTTCTAAATGGCGAAATGCTAGGGCGATCGAGTTAGGTGAAGTACCACCGATTCCGCTGCGCTCAATTGAGAAAGAGCCGAGTGCTGAACTTCGCCCAGATCAGAAAGATTCTGATTCGCTCCCTGATTACGCAATTCTTGACGAAGTCCTTACCGAGTACGTCGATAACGATCGCGGATACGAGGAGCTTGTCGCCGCAGGTTTCGATAGCGCCTTAGTTGCACGTGTAATCGGGCTGGTCGATTCGGCCGAATACAAGCGCCGCCAGTACCCACCCGGTACCAAGGTTTCATCCCGCGCTTTTGGAAAAGATCGCCGCCTTCCAATGACCACACGCTGGCGCGAGGGTAACGAAGCTAAATAAGCGGCCAGTTTTGTAACACTGCCGTAATTATCGGTTGGCACTATTGCCCCATGGCCGAGCAGATCAGCAAGCAACAAGAGTTCGTTCTTCGCACTATTGAAGAGCGCAATATTCGCTTTATCCGATTGTGGTTTAGCGATGTGTTGGGGACTCTTAAATCTGTAGCAATTGCACCAGCAGAACTCGAAAATGCTTTTGATGAAGGTATTGGTTTCGATGGCTCAGCCATTGAAGGATTTGCTCGCATTACCGAATCAGATATGTTGGCAAAGCCAGATCCTGCAACATTTTCGATACTGCCGTGGCGCACCGAAGCACCAGGTGCAGCTCGTATGTTCTGTGACATCACGATGCCAGATGGTTCACCATCGCACTCTGATCCTCGCAATGTACTTCGTCGCACTTTGGATAAGGCGGCCAAGATGGGTTACACCTGTTACACCCATCCAGAGATTGAATTCTTCTTATTCAAATCACAACCTGAAAAAGGCGTTGCACCAGTACCTGTTGATCAGGGCGGGTATTTCGATCACACACCTGCAGTTGTGGGCCATGACTTCAGACGCCAGGCAATCACATTGCTAGAGGCAATGGGAATCTCTGTCGAGTTTAGCCATCACGAAGGCGCTCCCGGTCAACAAGAGATTGATCTGCGTTATGCCGATGCATTAAGTACTGCAGATAACATCATGACATTTAGACATGTCATTAAAGAAGTTGCACTCGAACAAGGTTTCTACGCATCCTTTATGCCAAAGCCATTTACTGATCATCCAGGCAGCGGAATGCATACCCACGTCTCACTCTTTGAGGGCGAGAAGAATGCCTTCTTTGATGCCAACGCCGAATTCAATTTATCGAAAACAGGTCGCTCATTTATTGCAGGTATTTTGAAGCATGCAGCTGAGATGACAGCGATTACCAACCAGTGGGTTAATTCATACAAGCGCCTACAAGGCGGAGGAGAAGCGCCATCCCTTATTAACTGGGGACAGAGTGATCGTGGCGCACTAGTTCGTATTCCTAGGTACAAGCCAAATAAAGAGAACTCCACTCGCATCGAACTTCGTTCACCAGATTCTGCATGTAATCCATATCTTGCCTTCGCCGTGATGTTGGCCGCTGGATTAAAGGGCATCGAAGAAGGTTATGAGTTGCAGCCAAGTACTGATCCAGCACCGTTGCCAGCTAACCTGCACGAGGCAATCGTTGCGATGGAGGAGAGCCAACTCATCCGTGAAACTTTGGGCGAGCACGTCTTTGAATTCGTGCTTCGCAATAAGCGTTCTGAGTGGCAGGACTATCGCCGCCAGGTAAGTGCCTACGAACTCGATCGGTATTTACCCATTCTTTAGCCGTTGCGGTATTACCCTTGATCTATGGCTAAAGAGATCACATCAAGTAGTTTGCGTCGCATCAACATAATTGCAGGTGTCCTGCACTTCGCACAGATGGCGGCAGTCCTTGCACTTTCAACAGACTTCACGCTTCCAATTACGGCGCGATACATGTCTGGCCCACCAGGAAGCACCTACGGTGAACTCTTCGTTCTATGGGATGCACCCCTAGCAGTTGGCGTTGCAATATTTCTAGGACTTTCATCCCTTGCCCACTTCATTGTTGTAAGTCCAAAGTTCTTCCCGCGATACATCGCAGGGCTAGCAGCGCATCGCAACTTCTTCCGCTGGGTCGAGTACTCAATCAGCTCTTCTGTCATGATCGTTTTGATTGCACAAGTCACAGGTATTTCAGATATCACCGCTCTGATTGCAATCTTCGGCGTTAATGCCTCAATGATTCTCTTCGGTTGGTTACAGGAAAAATACGAAGAGCCAGGTAATGGCGGATGGATTCCATTTATCTTCGGATGTATTACGGGAATCGTTCCTTGGATCGCACTTTCCTTCTATGTCTTTGCAATCGGTGGAGCTGGCGAGAATAAAGCGCCTACCTTTGTCTATTTCATCGTCCTCACTATCTTCCTCTTCTTCAACTCATTCGCCCTCGTGCAGTGGTTGCAATACAAGAAGGTTGGAAAGTGGTCGAACTATCTTGTGGGTGAGCGCACCTACATCACACTCTCGTTGGTTGCTAAATCAGCCCTTGCGTGGCAGATCTTCGCCAATACCTTGATCCCATAAAGGCGATCTTGAAGAATAAATAGCAAAGGGTTACTCTTAAGCCATGCAACAGCGTGGACTCCTTCTTCGCAGCCGCTGCGAGGCCAATTAACCGGTCTCCTCGCCGCGGGGTTTGGTGTTGCCGGTAACCACAACACATCGGCCCAAACCTCAAGGAGTAAGAAATGAATTTTCCACAACAACAACCGTCGCAGATGCCTGTGCATCGCTACAGCTCATTTATCCCAGTTGATCTTGTTGATCGTACCTGGCCGAATAAGAAGATCACCGTTGCACCTAAGTGGTGCTCTGTTGATCTTCGCGATGGCAATCAGGCGCTAATCGATCCGATGGATACCCCGCGCAAATTAGCGATGTTCAAGTTGCTCGTTGCAATGGGTTACAAAGAGATCGAAGTCGGTTTTCCAAGTGCCAGCCAGACGGATTTTGATTTCGTACGAAAGATCATTGATGAGGGACTTATCCCAGATGATGTAGTCATCCAAGTTCTTACACAGGCTCGCGAACCGCTCATCCGCCGAACCTATGAAGCCATCAAGGGTTCCAAGCAAGCAATTGTTCACCTCTACAACTCGACATCTACTTTGCAGCGCCGAGTGGTTTTTGGATTGGATAAAGAGGGCATCAAGAAGATTGCAACAGATGGCGCACAGCTCTGTCTAGATCTCATGAAGACGGTTCCTGAAACCAAAGTCTCTTTCGAATATTCACCAGAGTCATACACGGGCACAGAACTCGAATTCGCGGTTGAGGTATGTAATGCCGTCAACGCAATCTGGAAGCCAACACCAACATGGAAGACGATTATGAATCTCCCAGCAACTGTTGAGATGGCAACTCCAAATATCTATGCCGATTCGATTGAGTGGATGTGTCGCAATCTTGAGAATCGCGAGAGCGTGATTGTCTCTCT
>JAIXYD010000171.1 GCA_027490415.1 Streptomycetaceae bacterium | reverse complement strand
GTGTAATCCTCAAAGCCATAGCTTGAGAGATCCTTGCCGTAGCCCGAGCGCTTGTAGCCGCCGTGAGGCATCTCCGCCACCAGAGGAATATGAGTGTTGATCCAGACGCAGCCGAAATCAAAGGCCTTGGCCAGGCGCATGGCGCGACCGTGGTCCTTGGTCCAAATCGAAGAGGCAAGGCCGTACTCGACTCCGTTGGCCATGGCGATTGCTTCTGCCTCGGTTTCAAATTTCTGAATCGTGATCACAGGTCCAAAGATTTCGGACTGAATCAATTCATCGCTCTGCTTGAGATCTGCGATGACAGTTGGTGCGATGAAGTAGCCACCGAGAGTATTTGGAGTTGCCCCAGCCACGACTCGAGCATGTGATGGAACGCGCTCAATAAATCCGTTGACTCGTGCATACTGCGAAGCGTTATTGACTGGACCCACTAGAACATCTGCATCTGGCATTCCCATAGCAATCTGATTGGTTGCTTGATCGGCAAGCAACTTCACCAACTCGTCATAGACACCTGACTGAACCAAAACGCGAGTTGCAGCTGTGCAATCCTGACCAGCGTTGAAGAAGCCTGCCAAAGCAATTCCTTCTGCTGCTGCTTGAAGGTCTGCATCATTGAAGACGACAACAGGAGCCTTGCCGCCAAGTTCAAGGTGAACTCGCTTGAGTGATTTTGCTGCCGCGCCTGCAACTTCCATGCCTGCTCGAACTGATCCAGTAATTGAAACCATTGATGGAGTTGCGTGATCTACCAGCAACGCACCTGTTTCGCGCTCACCACAAATAACGTTGATAACACCATCTGGCAAGAATTCACTCATTACCTGTGCCATCAAAACTGTTGATGCAGGTGTTGTGTCACTTGGCTTTAAAACTACGGTATTTCCTGCCGCAATAGCAGGTGCCCACTTCCAGACAGCCATCATCATTGGGTAATTCCATGGAGTGACTTGAGCACATACGCCGATTGGTTCGCGACGAATAAATGAGGTCATTCCACGCATGTACTCACCAGCGGACTTACCTTCAAGGTTTCGGGCAGCTCCGGCAAAGAAGCGAATCTGGTCAACCATCGGTGGAACTTCTTCAGATGCTGTAAGACCTACGGGCTTGCCGCAGTTCTCTGACTCGGTTGCAACAAATTCACCGGCACGTGCTTCGATAGCATCGGCAATCTTAAGCAGCGCACGTTGACGCTCTGAAGGGGTTGAATCTCTCCATCCCTCAAAGGCTGCTGCTGCAGACTTCATTGCCAGGTCTACATCTGCTGCATTGGATTTTGGCGCAGTTGCAAATGGTTGAGCAGTTGCTGGATTGATCAGAGTTGTCGTCTCTCCCGATGTTGATTCGACTGACTTTCCATTGATGAAATTGGATAGCTTCTTCATGATTTACTCCTGCCCCTTTGTGGCTCGAACTAATTGATCGCCATGATCTTTTGGATGATTTGTATAACCGGTTAACCACTTTTCGATTGTGAACTTTCCACTCTCTGAATGTTCTCCTGATTTTGCAAGGTCTGACTCTTCAAGTCTCTTAATGACATCAAGAGATCCAGCACGCACTGCAGCAAATACTGCGATTGAATTTTCCACTGGCGCACTTTCGTAGCCAAGTTTCTCGCACGAAGCCCACAAGCTTTCGTCATAACCTTGAATCAACGATCCTTCAGGTTCTGCAACTAAGCGACGAAGTCGCGCATAAGACTGTGCTTCTGAATCTGCCATGTGATGAATAATCTGTCGTGCAGACCAACCATTTTCATGGCGAACATCCAAGAGATCGGGAGTTACTCCACGCGCAAGATTGAGAAAGTACTGGGTTGAACTTTCGTACGCGGCTGCTGCTTCACGGATATCCATGGATGCGAGTCTACTTATTCTTTACCTTTTTCGGCAGCGGCTAATTGTCCGCATGCGCCATCGATCTCACGACCACGGGTATCTCGAACTGTGACCGGAACGCCATAACTCTCCAAAATACGCACAAACTCGGCCTCATCCTCACGACGGGATGCCGTCCATTTAGAACCTGGTGTTGGGTTGAGTGGAATTAAGTTCACATGAGCGTTGCGACTCTTCAGAAGGCGGCCGAGTAGGTCAGAGCGCCATGATTGATCGTTAATGTCGCGAATGAGTGCGTACTCGATTGAATATCTACGCCCAGTCTTCTTCTCGTAGGCATCGGCGGCAGCTAAAACTTCACGCACATTAAAGCGATTATTAATGGGCACCAACGTATTGCGAAGTTCATCATCGGGTGTGTGGAGTGAAACAGCTAAGGTGCAGTTGATTCCTTCATCCATTAACTTTTCAATGCCGTTAACAAGACCGACAGTAGATACAGTTACTGAGCGAGCACTTATTCCTAATCCATCTGGGTTTGGATCTGTGATGTTGCGCAAGGTGCGCACCACTGCGTTGTAATTTGCTAGAGGCTCCCCCATTCCCATGAAGACAATGTTGGAAAGACGCGTAGGACCGCCAGGCAGTTCACCTTCGGCACAAGCTCGCGCTGCAGCAACAATCTGTGCGGTGATCTCACCCGCTGTCAGATTTCGAGTGAGTCCTGCTTGTCCTGTGGCGCAGAACGGACAGTTCATTCCGCAACCAGCTTGAGAAGAGATACAGACTGTAACGCGATCGGTATAACGCATCAAAACAGATTCGACGAGAGTTCCATCATGGAGCTTCCACAAATCTTTACGAGTCATGCCTCCATCGGTTGTGCGAGTGGTAACCAATTCAATGAGTTGCGGAGTTAGCGCGTCAGCAATTTCTTGACGCTGATCTGCCGGGATATCGCTCCACTGTTCAGGAGAGTTTGATAAGTGCGTGAAGTAATGAGTTGCAACTTGGGAAGCTCGGAAAGGTTGGAACCCGAGCTCTTTTGCCCACTCTTTGCGTTCAGCTGGAGAGAGGTCAGCTAGATGTTTAGGCGCCTTCTTCTTCTGTACAGGCTCATCGAAAATCAACTTGATCTCGGTCATGAAAGACGCTTCACGAGTTCAAGTGCCATATACATGGCAGGGGCTGAAAAAATTGCGGAGTCGATGCGATCTAAAACGCCACCGTGGCCTGGCAAAAGATTGCCCATATCTTTGAGTGACATATCGCGCTTGATAGCGCTTTCAATGAGATCACCTGATGTTGCGGTAATCACGGTCAGCAATCCAGCTGCTGCGCCGTAGCGCCAATCGTTGTTGAGGATGTAGTGAAATGCGATCGCACCACCGACTGTGGTTGCTATCAGCGAACCGATGAGACCTTCAATGGATTTCTTGGGGCTAATTGTTGGTGCAAGTCGGTGCTTACCAATCAGAACACCGACGATGTAGCCGAACGTGTCGTTGCAACCTATCAAGACTAAAAATGTCATTACTGCAGCAAGACCATTGCTTGGGCGAGCGATCAAGATAATGAATCCGCCAAGGAATGGTAGATAAAGAAGTGCCAGACCTGTTGAGCTCGCACGCTTAACAAAATTCTCCGTGCCATGCCGCAGGGAAAGAAGGAGAATCAGAGTAAACGCTGCCGCCATTGAAACAACAAGGCCATTGATACCTGCAAACCACGTTGACAGTGAGATGGAGACTGCAGCAACTGCCAAGGTCCGGAATGAATTAACAAATCCCACAGAGGTCAACGCTGCCGATAACTCTTTTGTAGCAAGAACGAGAGCAAGTGCGACCAAAAATGCAAAGGCTGTGCGCTCGAAGGCCAGGGATAGCCAAATTAAAGCGATGAGGCTTAAGCCGACTGCGATCGAGGGAAGAAGTTTGCGACCTGCCCGAGCATTAATTGCTTCGTTAAATGAATGGAGATCGCTCACGAGAAGATTATTGAACTCTAGACCTCTAGAAGTTCGGTCTCCTTATGCTTGAGTAATTCATCAATTTTCGCCACATGATCTGCAGTGATCTTCTCGAGCTCTTTCTCACCACGGGCGAGATCGTCTTTTCCGATATCTCCATCTTTTTCTAACTTCTCCATAGCTTCTTTTGCGCTACGGCGAATATTGCGCATAGAAATCTTTGAATCTTCGGCCTTGGTTTTTGCAACCTTGATGTAATCCTTGCGACGCTCTTCAGTGAGTTGTGGGAAGTTAACGCGAATTACAACGCCATCAGTTTGTGGGTTCACACCTAAATCTGAGTCACGAATAGCCTTTTCAATAGAAGACATCGCACCTTTATCGAAGGGCGAGATGATTGCCATGCGAGATTCAGGAATCTGAATTGATGCGAGCTGAGATAACGCTGTGTACGTTCCGTAGTAATCGACCATGATCTTGTTAAACATCGCCGGGTGGGCACGGCCGGTACGAATAGCTCCAAAGTCATCTTTTGCAACTTCGACTGCCTTATTCATCTTTGACTCAGCATCGGCTAAGAGCGTTGCTACATCTGCCATGGCTATTTCCGTCCCGTTCGTATATCTATCAAGGTATCAACTCATCGCTTATGCGACGAGTGTTCCAATCTTTTCGCCACGAACTGCGCGGCCGATATTTCCTGCAGTCATCAAATCAAAGACCACGATCGGAAGTGAGTTTTCGCGACAGAGGCTAAATGCTGCGGCATCTGCAACTGCCAAAGACTTCTGGAGTACTTCATCGTAAGAAATCGAGTCGTACTTTGTTGCAGTTGAATCTTTACGCGGATCGGCGCTGTAGACACCATCGACTCCGCTCTTGGCTAGTAGGAGCGCTTCTGCACCTACTTCGAGTGCACGTTGTGCTGCAACTGTATCTGTTGTGAAGAATGGCATTCCAGCTCCGGCACCAAAAATTACAACGCGACCCTTTTCAAGGTGACGAATAGCGCGGCGTGGAACATATGGTTCTGCAACTTGTCCCATGGTGATTGCAGTTTGTACGCGAGTATCAACGCCCTCTTTCTCAAGAAAATCTTGGAGTGCAAGACAGTTCATTACTGTTCCGAGCATTCCCATGTAGTCAGCTCGTGAGCGTTCCATGCCACGTTCTGAAAGTTCGGCGCCTCTGAAGAAGTTACCGCCACCAACAACGATGGCAATCTGGACACCTTCGCGAACTACTGCGCTAATTTGTTTTGCAACATCTGCCAAAACATCGGGATCAACACCGATTCCTTTTTCGCCACCGAAAACTTCTCCGGAAAGCTTAAGGAGCACCCGCCGATACGAACCTCTTGTACCGGGCATTGGGTGCTCCTCTCGCTTTTGTAAAGCTTTATGAATCTTGTGCGTGAAGTCTACTGACCTACGCGGAAACGGTGGAACTTCTTGACGGCGGTTCCTGCCTCATCAAGGATTTGCTGAACGGTCTTCTTGGCATCCTTCGCGAATGCCTGCTCGAGCAAGCTAACTTCCTTGACGAATCCGGTGACGCGACCTTCGATGATCTTTGAAAGAGCAGCCTCTGGCTTACCCTCTTCACGAGCTGTTGCCTCAGCAACACGGCGCTCGTTTTCGATCAAATCTGCAGGCACATCATCGCGATGAACAAACTTTGGTGCGAAAGCTGCGATGTGTTGTGCAACATCCTTGCCAACTTCTACAGCTTCCTTTGCAAGGGCGACGAGAACGCCAACCTGTGGTGGAAGATCTGGGCTTGTCTTGTGAAGGTAGAGACCAACTGGGCCTTCAATCACTGCAACGTTGCGAACTTCGATCTTCTCGCCCATTGTTGCATTGCCTTCATCGAGAACAGCTTGAACAGTCTTGCCATTAGACATTGTTGAGGCTAGAAATGCTTCAACATCTGCACTCTTGGCAGCCTGCAAATGATCAACAAGTTCATCGCCAAGTGCGATAAAGCGCTCACCCTTTGCAACGAAGTCTGTCTCACAGTTAAGTTCGAGCATTACGCCCAAGTCACCTGAAACACGAGCAACAACTAGACCGTTTGAAGTAAGTCGACCTTCGCGCTTTGTAACGCCCTTAAGTCCCTTAACACGAATGATGTCAAGGGCCTTGTCGTAGTCGCCATCCGCTTCATCGAGAGCCTTCTTGCAATCGAGCATTCCTGCTGCAGTTGCTTCGCGAAGACGCTTTACATCATCTGCTGTGTAGTTAGCCAATTGTTACGCCTCCGGTGTCTCTGCTGGTGCATCTGGAGCTGCTGCAAGGATCTGGTTCTCAAGATCTGCTGCAGTTGCTTCAGCGACTGCAGCTGGCTTCACATCAGCTGAAGAAGTAGTTGTACGAGCCTTGAGGCCTTCTGCAATTGCATCTGTAATAACGCGTGTGAGCAATTCGATGGAGCGGATTGCATCATCGTTGCCTGGAATCTTGTAATCAACTTCATCTGGATCACAGTTGGTATCAAGGATTGCGATAACTGGAATACCTAGCTTCTTCGCTTCCTGTACTGCCAAGTGCTCCTTCTTGGTATCGACAACCCAAATTGCTGAAGGCAACTTAGTCATGTGACGGATACCGTCGAGGTTCTTGTGAAGTTTTTCGCGCTCACGACGAAGAACAAGAAGTTCTTTCTTTGTAAGCAACATGTCGTTAGCTGTCTCAAGAGCTTCAAGCTCCTTAAGACGCTGAATACGCTTGTACACAGTTGGGAAGTTGGTGAGCATTCCACCCAACCAGCGCTCTGTCACGGTTGGCATACCAACGCGTGCAGCCTGCTGAATGATTGGCTGGTGAGCTTGCTTCTTTGTGCCAACGAATAGAACGTGGCCACCCTTTGCAACTGTATCTTTTACGAAGGCATACGCCTGATCGATCAAAGCAAGTGATTGCTGAATATCGATGATGTAGATGCCATTGCGCTCTGTGAAAATGAAACGCTTCATCTTTGGGTTCCATCGACGTGTCTGATGTCCAAAATGGACTCCACTGTCGAGGAGTTCACGCATTGTTACTCCTGCCATGACGGCACTCCTTTTTAGATTTTGCATGCGCGCGCAGAAGCACTCGCAGAAAATCTGCTCGGTTTATGACTTAACGCTTTGTTAAGTCCGTCGCACTTACAACGCCGACTGATGCTTGTGACATCAGACCGAAGTGGCTTTCATTCCTTGCAAAGCAATTCATGAATAAGTGCTGAGAAGTCACCGATCTTGTGGACCGGTGCTGGGCGAAATTCTACCTGAGTAAAAAGGGTGCAAAATCCCCGCGATCAAGCGCGCGGATGGGCCTGTTTGAAGGCTTTTTGCAGCCTCTCAGTAGATACGTGGGTGTAGATCTGAGTGGTTGCTAAAGATGCATGGCCCAAGATTTCTTGGACTGTTCGCAAATCTGCCCCGCCTTCCAATAGATGGGTGGCAGCAGAATGTCGAAGTCCATGTGGACCCATTCGCTCTACGCCTTCAAGGGCTGACAACGCTTCATAAACAATTGTGCGCACCGTGCGCTGATCAATTCGTTTTCCACGGGCTCCTAGGAAAACGGCTGTCCCAGATTTATCTGAAGCAATGAGCGGACGAGCACTCTTGATCCAAGTATCGAGCGCCTTCATCGCTGGATTGCCAAGCGGAATTGTGCGTTCTTTATTTCCTTTACCTAATACACGAATTGTATTTCGCGTGTAATCAATATCTGGAAAATCTAATCCGCATAGCTCTGATACTCGTGCACCGGTGGCATAGAGAACTTCTAAAATCGCTAGATCGCGAACCGCAAGCGGTCCTTCTTCCTCGCCCACTCGAGTCTCTAGCGCATCCATCGCAAGCGAGGCATCCGCAACCGTAAGTACTTCAGGAAGTGTGCGATGTCCCTTTGGAGTGGCCAGAGAAATTCCCACATCACTTGTGAGATGACCCTTCTTGTGGGCCCATTTAGTAAAGATACGAATAGAGACTGCTCGACGCGAGAGAGTCGTGCGCGCTCCCCCTTTAACTTGTTGATTAGCAAGCCAAGAACGAATGTGTGCCAAAGATAGATCTGGGAGGTTTGTAACTTTGAGAGTCTTTAGATGTTCGATCAAGCTATCAAGATCACCGAGGTAAGCGCGAATCGTATGAACAGATAGGTTTCGTTCGCGCTCCAAGTGAAAAGCAAAGTCGTCACGTATCTTTTCGATCTCATGACTCATGGAGCAAGGTTACTCGGGCTTTCGTCCTTGTCGCAGTAAGCCAAAGGTAAGTGCATCTTCTAGCGCCATGGCTGATGC
>JAIXYD010000035.1 GCA_027490415.1 Streptomycetaceae bacterium | reverse complement strand
CAATTTCTGGCCGACGAATGGCTGAGACCGTTGCTCGTCGCGGTGGTATCGCAGTTATTCCTCAAGACATCCCGCATGCAGTTGTTCACGATGTGATCGCTTGGGTTAAATCTCGCCATCCATTCTTTGATACAGCTATCACTTTGGCTCCAACGGACACGGTCGCAGATGCAATCAGTCTTATCAATAAGCGCGCCCATGGTGCAATCGTCGTTGTTGAGGGAAATAAACCAGTTGGCATCATCACCGAAGAGGATTGTGCATCGGTAGATCGCTTTACCCAGGTTTCACAAGTAATGAGTAAGAACCCATTTGTTATTCCCGATTCATTTAATCCGCGCGAAGCCTTTGATTTCTTGCACGAGCATCGTCGTACAGTGGCACCGGTAGTGAGTGCTTCTGGCGAGCTTGTTGGCATCTTGACTCGAGTCGGCGCACTTCGTGCAACTTTGTATGCGCCAGCGCTAGATAGCAAAGGTCGACTACGCATCGCTGCTGCTGTTGGAATCAATGGCGATGTCGGAGCGAAAGCGAAAGCGCTCATTGATTCAGGTGCTGATGTTCTAGTTGTAGACACAGCTCATGGCCATCAGAAGAAGATGATTGAAGCGCTCAAGATTATTCGTGCGCTTAATCCATCAATTCCAATTGTTGCCGGAAACGTTGTGACTGCAGAGGGAACACGCGATCTGATCGCAGCAGGTGCTGACATTATTAAGGTAGGTGTAGGTCCCGGAGCGATGTGTACAACGCGTATGCAGACCGGTGTTGGTCGCCCACAGTTTTCGGCAGTACTTGAATGTGCAGCTGCTGCAAAGGAACTTGGAAAATCTGTCTGGGCAGATGGTGGAGTGCGTCATCCACGCGATGTTGCATTAGCCCTTGCAGCTGGTGCATCACAAGTAATGATTGGATCTTGGTTTGCCGGTACTTATGAATCACCTGGTGACTTGCAACGTGATGCCAACGGCAGACTCTTTAAAGAATCATTTGGAATGGCATCTGCACGCGCAGTTGCCGCGCGCACATCTTCTGAAGATGCATTTGATCGTGCCCGAAAAGCTCTCTTTGAAGAAGGAATCTCAACTTCACGTATGTATCTCAACTCAAGCCGACCTGGAGTTGAGGACCTACTCGATGAGATTATCGCTGGCGTGAGATCTTCATGCACATACGCAGGTGCTCACGATCTCAATGAATTCGCAGAGCGTGCAACAGTTGGCATTCAATCATCTGCTGGATACGCAGAAGGTCGCCCACTGCATTCGTCGTGGACTCTTTAGCCGCGTAGCGCGACTGCAAATTCACGGAAATCTTCCACGAGAAGATCAATCTCTGCCTGGCCATGAGCCAAGCTGATCAACCACTGCTCATCTAGCCCTGGTGGAGTGATGATGCCGCGATTGAGCGAGAAGAGCCAGTGAGCTTCTGCAATTCCAAAATCCGTTGCTTTGTAATCGCGATAATTTCGCACTGGAGTTGTTGACCAGGTAACACAGCCTTTAACTCCGAATCCAACAGTGTGTGCAGGAAGTTCGTACTCGTCGATGATGGCACTGATACGAGTTAATGCCTGCATATTAAAGGCTTCTGCAGCCTCCATTGCCTCATCAGTACAGATGCGATCGATTGCGCGAACACCCGCCATTGCAAGTGGATTTCCGTTGAAAGTTCCAAAGTGTGCCATCTTGCCGTTGGTGACGTAATCCATGTACTTCTTCTTTCCACCAAATGCTGCAAGTGGAAGACCGCCACCAATAGATTTTGCGAGAGTAATCAAATCTGGCTTCACACCTAAACGTGCAGAAGCACCGTTTGCACCAGCTGTTAGACCGGTTTTTACTTCATCAAATATAAGAACAACATCGTACTTATCGCAGAGTGCGCGAACACCTTCAAGATATCCGGCATCTGGCAAAACGATCGCTAAGTTCTCAAGAACAGGTTCAACAATAAAACATGCAATCTTCTTTGCATTCTTCTTAAACATCTTCTCAAGAGCTTCGAGGTTATTGAAAGGAACGACGTAAATATCTCCGGGAACGAGGTTTGAGTCGATGTAAGCCTTTGGCTTATCTGGATTTCCAATTTTATCTAGCGGAGGTTTTGAGGAGACAACAAATGGATCGTAGCTACCGTGGTATCCGCCTTCAATTTTAAGGAGGCCCATCTTGCCGGTTGCAGAGCGAGCAACGCGAACGGCGTACATCGTGGACTCTGTGCCTGAGTTAGTAAAGCGAACTTGGTCTATTCCAAATCGCTTACAAAGACGCTCTGCAGCATCTGTTGAAATCGGTGAAGGAGTTACAAAGAGCATTCCTGTTCGAAGTGACGATTGAATCTCTTCAACAACGATTGGATTGAGGTGACCAGCGAGCATTGCTCCGAAGCCCATTGAGAGATCGAGGAGTTTGCGCCCATCGACATCTGTCATCCAGGCGCCCTCAGCAGAGGCGATTGAGATCGGATATGGATCCCAATGCTGGAAACTGGAGGTCACACCGAGTGGCAATGAATCAAATGCGCGCTTACTTTCAGCCTCAGAAGCCTTTGTGTTCTTGGTGAATAGTTTCCATTCATCTGCCAAAACTTGAGCAACTCGCTCTGGTGATACCGGCTTTGATGCGGCAGGGACATGTCTAAAGCTACTTGCGTGATGCGTTTGCATCGAGGAATACATTTGTAAAGTCCAATTCGTTAGGACGTTAGTATCTCGCATCCCTAAATAACTTGCAACTGAAACTGAAAATTACGCGTGTTTTAACTTTAAAAAGTAAGTATTTCCAACTTTTTTCCATCAAAATGCAGAATGTTGGCCTTTTTTCCGATACTTAGTGATCCTACGTTTTTTAATCCGAAAACGTGTGCGGCGCGTGTTGACGAAGCATGAACTGCATTAACGATGTCTACACCGTCTTTATTTATGAAATTAATGAATGCACGTTCCATGGTCAGAGTACTTCCAGCAAGTGCACCATTACTTACTAAGCGAGCTATTGAGTCCTTAACTTCGACTTCCAAATCACCAATTGAATACTTTCCATCATTGCCACCCGCTGCAGACATTGCATCCGTGATCAATATTGTTCGATCTAAGGCGTTCTTCTTCAGTACTTCAATAACATCTAGCGGTACATGTGTTCCATCGTTGATCAGCTCGAGTGAGATATCTGAATCCTCTAAGACTTCTGTAGCCATAGATTGACCGCCGACCATCTTCGCCATTGCATTTGTAAAATGTGTAACGACCTTTGCTCCTGCATCAATGGCAGCACGCGCAGTATCTGCATCGGCATCCGAATGGCCAATGGCGGCGATGATCCCCTGTGAAGAAAGCCAGGAGATAGATTCGAGGGCTCCTTCGAGCTCAGGAGCAATTGTGACCATCGCAATCGTTCCCTGCCCCAGCTGGATCAGTGATTTGATCTCATCTAGGTGCGGTGCTCGGAGTAGAGCAGGATCGTGAGCTCCACATTTGGCGTGGGAGAGATATGGACCTTCGAGATGTATGCCAGCTAGAGCACCACGCTGCACGAATGGAATCAGCGCTTGGATCT
>JAIXYD010000071.1 GCA_027490415.1 Streptomycetaceae bacterium | reverse complement strand
TTTGAAATAGTTAACGCAGAACTCATAGAAATTCTTGGTGGCCAAGCGCGCCGAGTACGTCTTGCGAAGAATCCACCGACGGTAATCATGTTGGCAGGTTTGCAAGGTGCTGGAAAGACAACTCTTGCTGGAAAACTTGCAAAGCACTTCAAAGATTTAGGTGACACACCATTATTGGTTGCATCGGATCTGCAGCGCCCAAATGCGGTCAACCAGTTACAAATTGTTGGCGAGAGTGTCTCTGTCCCAGTTTTTGCCCCTGAGCCAGGTAACGGTGTTGGAGATCCAGTTTCGGTTGCACAGGCTGGTGTGAAATTTGCGCAATCCAAGTTATACAACATCGTCATTGTTGATACCGCAGGAAGACTCGGTGTTGATGAGGAGATGATGAAGCAAGCTTGTGAGATTCGAGATGCCATCTCTCCTGATGAAATTCTCTTTGTAGTTGATGCGATGATCGGTCAAGATGCGGTCAAAACAGCACAAGCATTCAAAGTTGGTGTTGGTTTTGATGGCGTTGTTCTCACTAAGTTAGATGGCGATGCACGTGGTGGAGCAGCTCTCTCAATCACAGCGCTCACTGGCAAACCCATCATGTTCGCCTCAACTGGTGAAAAGCTCTCTGATTTCGATCTCTTCTATCCAGAACGTATGGCTTCACGCATTCTTGGAATGGGCGATGTCGCAACCTTGGCCGAACAAGCAAAGAAAGCTCTCGATGGAGAGTCATCAGCCAGGCTGGAAGAGAAGTTCATCAAGGGAGAAGATTTCACGCTAGAGGATTTCCTTGAGCAACTTGAAGCGATGTCGAAGATGGGTTCCATGGGCAAGTTATTAAGCATGTTGCCAGGAGCTGGTGCAATGAAGAAGCAGATTGAAAATTTTGATGAAGGTGAGATTGTGCGCACGAAAGCGATTGTTCAATCGATGACGCCTAAGGAACGTAATGATCCGAAGATTCTTAACGGTTCAAGGCGCGCGCGAATCGCGGCAGGATCAGGGCGAAAAGTTCAAGAAGTAAATGCTCTCGTTGACAAATTCTCCGCTGCACAGAAAATGATGAAGCAGGTGAGAAATGGTGGAGGCATGCCCGCGGGAATGGCCCTTCCTCCAGGTGTCCCAGGGATGCCACCGATGCCCAAGAAAGCAGCCCCACCTGCCAAAAAGAAGTCACGATCAGGAAATCCAGCCAAGAGAGCGGCCGAAGAGAGCTCTTGATTTTGGATCGAGGGGCTCACATGGCAAGATTGGCCTCCTGTTACGGGGCCCTCTACCCCCGAAACATCCACATCCATCGTTGGATCTTTGCGCTGGGCACCCCGCTACAGCTACGAGATTGAACACATATTTTTAGGAGCACCACTGCTTTGGCTACAAAAATTCGTTTAATGCGCATGGGCAAGATTCGTACACCGTTCTATCGCATCGTTGTTACCGACTCACGCAAGGCACGTAACGGTCTATCAATCGAAGAGATTGGTCGCTACGTTCCAGGACAAGAGCCATCAATTATTGAAGTGAACTCAGAGCGCGCTCTCTATTGGTTAGGCGTTGGCGCACAAGCATCTGAAGCTGTAGAGGCAATTCTTAAGGTCACAGGAGATTGGCAAAAATTCAAGGGTCTTCCAGGAACCGAAGGAACACTTCGCGTTGCAGCTCCAAAGCCACACAAGAGCGTTGCTTATGAAGCTGCAGTTAAGTCTGCAATGGATGAGCCAAAAGAAGGTGCAACAACTCTGAAGAAGAAGGCACAGGAAAAACTTGCCGCTAAGGCAAATCCAGTGTCAGAAGTAGCTCCAGTTGTTGAAGCATCCGAGCCAGAAGCCGTTGAAGCCGTTGAAGCCGTCGAAGCCGTTGAAACAGTAGTTGAAACTCCAGCTGCAGAAGCATCAGCAGCTGAAGCACCAGCAGAAGCAGCAGCCGAATAAACATGATTGACGAAGCACTCGAGCATCTAGTTAAAGGGATTGTAGATAATCCTGAGGATGTCATCGTCAAGGAGAAGACACATCGTCGAGGAACGACGCTTGAAGTTCGTGTTAATCCTGAAGATATCGGTAAGGTCATTGGCCGTAACGGTCGTACAGCAAAGGCGCTGCGCACAGTAGTAAGCGCTCTTGCTGGACGTAGCGTTCGCGTTGATCTGATCGATACTGACGAGGCTCGTTAAGAAAACTTATGTCATGCGCCTAAATGTTGGGCGCATTGGTCGTGCCCACGGAATCTTGGGTGAGGCAACAATCGAAGTTCGAACCGACGATGCTGCATCCCGTTTTGCGTTAGGTGCAACTCTTGAGACAGATAGCAATGGAAATCTTGTAGTCGATTCAGTTCGAGTTCATAACGGAATCCTTCTCCTATCTTTTGTGGGCTACTCCGATCGCAATGCAATTGAAAAATTGCGTGACGTCCTTCTTTATGCCGATGTCGATATCGATGCACCCGGTGAAGACGAAGATGATTATCACGTGCTCCAGCTGATTGGATGCCGTGCGGAGTTAGAGGATGGCAGCACTCTCGGGGAAGTGAGTGATGTACTCAATCTTCCCGGACAAGATGTTCTCGTTATTCAGGGGGAGAGTGGTGAAGTGCTCATCCCATTTGTTCGCGCTCTCGTTCCAGTCGTTGATATCAAAGGCAAAAGACTTACTGTTATTCCACCGATTATCGATGGGAAGATGTTATGAGAATTGATGCAATCACAATCTTTCCTGACTACTTCGCACCTTTGCAATTATCTCTCTTAGGTAAAGCACAAGATGGGGGCTTGCTTTCTGTCAACGTTCACGACCTTCGTGGGCAGACCTCTGATACTCATCACACGGTTGATGACGCCCCTTATGGTGGGGGAGCGGGAATGGTGATGTTGGCAGATGTGTGGGGCAGAGCAATTGATGAGGTAATCGACGATGGAGCGATTCTTATTGTCTTAACTCCAGCTGGGCGACGCTTTAACCAGGAGATGGCAGAAGAACTCTCTCAAGCCTCTCATGTGATTTTTGCTTGTGGCCGTTATGAAGGAATCGATGACAGAGTTCGAATTCATTACAGCCAGCCTGAATATCAGAAGCGAAATATTCAGGTGCGTGAAGTATCAATCGGAGATTATGTCCTTGGAGGAGGTGAGGTTGCAGCGATGGTCATGATCGAAGCGATCACTCGTCTGATTCCTGGAGTGCTCGGAAACCCACTCTCTCTTGCTGAAGAGTCACATAATGAAGAGGGCTATCTCGAATATCCCAACTTCACACGTCCAAAAGAGTGGAGAGGATTAGAAGTTCCTCCCATTTTGCTGAGTGGAAATCACGCTGCGATCGCCTCATGGCGCGCATCACAGGCTCAGGAAAGAAAAGACACGAATCGTAACTAGTGAGTAACACACTCACTGCCGTAGCGTAGCGGCCATGACTTACGATTCAGCAGCGATTCAATCGCGCCTTATTCGCGATCTAGAACCAACTGTTGAAGTCGAACTTAATCGTCATTTAAGTGTTCAGAAGAATTGGTACCCGCACGAGTATGTCCCATGGTCAGAAGGCCGCGATTTTGCTGGTCCGCTTAACGGTGATGCATGGGAAGCAAAAGATTCTCGCCTGACACCTGTTGCTCAAGATTCACTCGTACTCAATCTACTTACCGAAGATAACTTACCTAGCTATCACACCGAGATTGCAATCTCCATGGGTCGAGATGGAGCATGGGGTAATTGGATTGAGCGATGGACCGCTGAAGAGGCTCGACATAGCATTGTTATTCGAGATTACCTCATGGCAACTCGTGGAGTAGACCCATACGAGCTCGAAGATCTTCGAATGGCTCATATGTCATTGGGCTATCAGACTCCGTATGAGAACGATATGTTGCACACAATTGCATATGTATCTTTCCAAGAATTAGCAACGCGCATTTCCCATCGAAATACCGGCAAACTTTCAAATGATCCGATTGCCGAATCCATGATGCAGCGAGTTTCTCTTGATGAAAACTTGCATATGATTTTTTATCGCAATTTATTGGGGACGGCGCTAGAGCTAGAACCAAATGCAGCAATGAGGGCAATTGCAGATGTTGTAACTAACTTTGATATGCCCGGGGCAAATATGCCTGGCTTTGGCCGTAAAGCGGTACAGATTGCACTGGCAGGAATCTACGATCTTCAGCAGCACCTTGATGAAGTAATCGCTCCAGTCTTGCGTGCGTGGAATGTCTTCGAACGCACGGATCTCTCTGGCGATGGTCTGGTTGCACGAGAGGAACTTGCCGCCTTTTTGAAGTCAGCGAGTGCCGATGCAGAGAGATTTAACGAAAAACGCGAGATTCACTTTGAGCGTCTGATCGCTCGTGGGCAGGAACCAATACGTATTACAAGGTAGATTAGGGCTATGTGCAGATTATTAGCCTATGCCTCGACAGAACCTGCGACCTTGGCAACAATCGTGGGGCCTACGCTCTCGGATTTTGTAGAGCTCTCGAAAGAACATAAGCATGGTTGGGGAGTAACTACCTGCGCATCTATTGGCGGAGTGCAAGAGCGCGAACGTGATGTGGCTCCTGCGGTTGAAAGCTCGCTCTTTGCAGAAGTAGCATCCTCAAAACCTTCCGATGGCGCACTGCTGCACCTTCGACTTGCATCCAAGGGTTTAGCTATCGACCTATCCAATAATCATCCATTTATTCACGGTGATATCTCATTTATGCATAATGGAACTATCAGACCAGCATCGAGTATTGAGCATCTAGTTGATGCAGACCTGATGGGTCAACTCACATCAACAACCGATAGCGAGCGATATTTCTTTGCAATCTTGAGCGCGGCAAAGAAGGTCGGATTAATTGATGGCATTGCCGCGACCGTGAAGGAAATTGCGAGTACTTCAAACTATTCAGCAATCAACTCAATTACACTCACCCCAGATTTCTTGATCGCCGTCTGCCAGTATGACGAAAAAGAGCAGAGTGAATGGACGGTTCCTTTCCACTACGAACTGCGTTTTACAAAGGAAGACGGTGCCATCAAGGTGGCCTCAACCGGGTGGGGTCATGACGATTGGACACCTCTGACGAATGGCAAGATGCTCGTCGTTAATCGCGCAGATCTTTCTTACAAAATTCTAGATATTTAAATCGCCGCCATGTCCAGAACATATACAGTCGAAACATACGGCTGCCAGATGAATGTCCACGACTCTGAGCGAATTGCCGGGTTACTGGATGAGGCCGGATTTGTTCCAGCAGAGACAGGTACGCAGGCAGATATTGTTGTTTTCAATACTTGCGCAGTTCGTGAGAACGCCGACAATAAACTGTATGGAAATCTTTCTTTCCTAGCCCCCATTAAGAAAGCCAATCCTGCGATGCAGATCGCAGTGGGAGGATGTCTAGCTCAGAAAGATCAGGCAATTATTCTCAAAAAAGCGCCATATGTTGATGTCGTTTTTGGTACACATAATGTGGGATCACTCCCTGTGTTGCTGGAAAGGGCTCGGATAGAAGAAGAGTCGCAGATTGAGATCCTAGAATCTCTCGAACACTTTCCATCCACACTTCCTGCTCGCAGGTTCTCAGCATTTTCTTCGTGGGTATCGATCTCAGTCGGATGCAATAACACGTGCACGTTCTGTATTGTGCCGGCGCTGCGTGGGATTGAGAAAGATCGCCCGATGGCAGATGTGCTTACTGAAGTACGAACTTTGGTAGAGCAAGGCGTCATCGAAATAACTTTGTTAGGCCAGAATGTCAATGCATACGGTGTTGGTCTGGG
>JAIXYD010000178.1 GCA_027490415.1 Streptomycetaceae bacterium | reverse complement strand
GCGCGCTCGCTTTACCGCACTAGTCGCAGCCGCAACTGCACTTGCCATCATTCTCTCTGGTTGTTCATCCACCAAAGTTCCATTTGTCGAAGAAACATTTTCGGCGCTAGCCGAATACGAACAACAAAAACTCGATTGGTCATCTTGTTACGAATACTTCGATTGCGCTGAGCTACGCGTACCAATTGATTACCAAGACCTATCTGTTGGAACATTCCGCATCTCCGTCTTACGCGCAGCCGCCCGCGATCAAGATAGTCGCCTGGGATCAATCGTTGTAAACCCCGGCGGTCCCGGCGGATCTGGCGTTGATTATGCGTATAACGCCGATTACATCTTCTCTCCCGATATCACCGACCGCTATGACGTTGTCGGCTTTGATCCTCGCGGAGTCGCAATGAGCGAACCCATCTCATGTTTTACTCCCGAAGAGCTTGATAAAAATTTGGCGTCAGACTCCAAACCCGATAACGATGCCGAAATCGCTGCAACTCTTGAAGAATCAGAGCGATTTGCCCAAAAGTGCGCAGAAAATACTGAGCACCTAGAACATTTCAGCACCATCGAAACTGCTCGCGATATGGATATCTTGCGTGCCGCCCTTGGCGAAACCAAACTTAACTATGTAGGAAAATCCTACGGAACATATCTCGGCACTTTATACGCCGATCTCTTTCCAAATAACGTAGGCCGTTTTGTTCTAGATGGCGCAGTAGATCCAAACATTCCGATGAAAGAACAAAACCTGTCACAAGCAATGGGTTTTGATAAAGCGCTGGCAGCATTTGTAAAAGATTGCGCCACACAATCTGATTGCCCATTTACCGGCACACCTGCGCAAGCTCAAGCAACGATCATTGCAACGCTACAAGCTGCAGCCACCGCACCTCTGCCACAGAAAAACCCAGCAGATGGTGACGATCGCATCATCACCGAATCAATCATCATTATTGGTATGGCATCTTCGCTCTATGACGATGTCGACGGCTGGCCAAAGTTGCGCCAAGCATTTATCGAAAGTGCACAGAACTATGGCGACACCTTCTTACAACTTGCCGACGAGTACTCAGGCCGCAACCCCGACGGCACATTCAGATCAAATGACTTTGATTCAGGCGCAGTTATCGATTGCCTTGATTGGAGAGATCGCCGCACTGTCGATCAATACAAAGCCGATGCACAAGAGTTCGCAGCCAAAGCACCTGTCTTCGGTCCATACATCGCATTTGCTGGCGTGCACTGCCAATTCTTTCCGCAGCCAGCTACCCAACGCGCACCCAACACATTGACCAAAATCAAAACCGCACCCATCATCGTCATCGGCACCATCCGCGATCCAGCTACGCCATATTCATGGTCTGTCAGCCTTGCAAAGATCTTCACTGGCTCTCGCCTGATCTCACTCGATGCCGATGGCCACACCGGCCATGGCCGCGGATCTGCCTGCGTTGATAGCGCCGTCGATGAATATTTACTTGCAGGAACCTTGCCGCCAGCCAATCTTTCCTGCGACCTCGAAGGCGTTAGCGCGTAGAATCCGCCAATAGCTTCAACCGAAAAGGGATCACGTGAATTTTGATAGCTCGAAAGACGGAAGCGTTGAGCATTACTATGAACACTTCTATCGAAAGATGATCGGCCTTGATTCCACAGGATTGTTAAGTTTCCTGTGGAAGTATCCTCACTGGCTTATGGAGAGAAAGTTCAAGAACAACAACGGTAAATCCATTCTTGAACTAGGAGTCGGCGAAGGTGAGCACATTCAATTTGTCAGCGCGAATTACGATAGGTACGTTGCCTACGATATTGATGGTGAGCGCCTCAAACTCATTAACGAATTTGGGATTCCAAAACTTGAAATTCAACAAGGCGATGCGCAAAAACTTGATTTTCCTGATACCACCTTTGATCGCATAATTGTCACTTGCCTTTTGGTGCATCTGGATGACCCAGAGAAAGCTCTTCGCGAATGGGAGCGAGTGCTCAAGCGAGGCGGCACTCTGACTATGTACGTCCCTTGCGAACCAGGAATGGCTCTCAAAATCTTTCGAAAACTAGTGATGAAACCAAAGGCAAAAAAGATGGGATACGACGGCTACGATCTCTTCATCGCTCGCGACCACAAGACTTCAGCCGACCGAGTCATTACCCTCTGCCGCCACATTTTCGGAGACGGAAAAATGGCTGTGAAGTACTACCCGTTCCTGATTAAGAGCTGGTACTTGAACCTTTTCAGCGTAATTCACATCAAAAAGGATTAGCCGACCCCTTAATTTGGTAATTAGCACCCCCGCCGATGGTGCAAAATTACCTCATGCGTTTAGACCATATCTCTTATGTGACTTCCCATGACCAACTAGCTGACACAGTGCAACGCCTTGGTTCACGCCTTGGTTCAACATTTGTTGATGGCGGAATTCACCCACGCTTTGGAACGCGCAACTTCACAGCACCTTTGGCCGGTGGCCAGTACATCGAAGTTGTCTGCCCACTTGATCACCCAGCAACAGAGGCAACTCCTTGGGGCAAGGCAGTTTCACAGAAGGCACAAGAAGGCGGCGGATGGCTTACTTGGGTATTTAGTACAGAAGATATTTCACCAATCGAAGCAAAGTTCGGACGCGATGCAGTCGATGGACACCGCACTCGTCCTAACGGAACAGACCTTAAGTGGAAGCAGATCGGTGTTAAAGAGATTACAGATTCACGCGAACTTCCATTCTTCATTCAATGGCTCACGGCAGATCACCCATCACAAGATGGCACCGCAGTATCAAAGATTGAAAAGATTGTTATTGCAGATAAAGATCAACTTGCTGACTCTTGGTTTAAGTCAGAGATTCTTGGCGCCTTAGATAACGTCAGCATTGATTGGGTCGACCCATCTGCAAATGATGGAGATAACGGAATCGTTGCAGTGCACTTGAGCACTCCAAACGGTTCAGTCGTACTGGATTAATACCCCGCCGCCTTAGCTCAGGGGTAGAGCAACGCACTCGT
>JAIXYD010000179.1 GCA_027490415.1 Streptomycetaceae bacterium | reverse complement strand
TCGACCACTGCTTAAGCGCCCAGAACTGCCCACACAACAAGTGCGAACATAGCGATATCAAAGAGAACGATTGTGATTGCAGAAAGTGATAGCAATCCACGGGAGTCGGCAATCTTTGCAGAGAGTGCTGATGGTGTTGCGAGTCTGCGTAGATCAACCAAGAGAGCTTCGCCTTCACGTACAGCTGCATACTGGCTAATTGTTGCCAAAATTCCTGTAATCGCTGCGACTCCGAGAGTCAGATATTTTGCCGAATCAGCGGCATCTTCAAATACACCGAGTGAAGCAAGGACCATAATTCCGATGAGAACAAGGGCTGGTGCTACCTGAGATTGAATAATCTGGGAACGCATTTGATTCCACTGCTTAAGAAGTGATTTTTCTTCCATTGAAAGCCTCCGTGATTGCTTAAATCCATTATGGATTTGTATGAGGTTAAGGCCTGCAGGGGAGAAGTTCTAGTTCAAAATTCAGAATTTTTGGTTAATTTTGAGCGCGCTTATCTCCTTGTCGTCGCCTTAGACTCAACCCTATGCCAGGTTCAATCGCACTCGTCGGTTCGGGTGAATATCTGCCAGCTATGGCTGATCTAGAAAAATCGCTGATTGACGATGCTCTCGCTCTTGGTAAGAAACCTACCTACATCCAAATTCCAACTGCAGCGGGCCGTGAAAGCCAAGAGCGACTTGATTACTGGCGCGAACTAGGTAAAGCACAGGCAGAAAGATTGGGTGTTGAACAAATCTTTCTCCCGATCTATAACCGAGAGGGTGCTTTTAATCCAGTTTTTGCGGATCTAATAAATGACGCTGCACTTATCTATCTATCCGGGGGAGACCCACACCATTTAGCGCACAGTCTTCGCGATACACCTGTCTGGGAATCAATTGTTGCTAATTGGAAATCTGGATCTTCATTAGCTGGGTGCAGCGCAGGTGCGATGGTTTTGAGTGCGCATGTTCCAAATTTTCGAATGATCAAACGTGAGCCAACACCTGGACTCTCACTCTTGCCAGATATTCGCGTGATTCCACACTTCAACAAATTTTTTAAGTGGATTCCAGATAGTGCAGCAACAGTCTTGCTCCATGCACCCGATGATCAGATCGTGCTTGGTATTGATGAGCTTACAGCGGCGGTCAAGCGATCAACCAAGCACAGTTGGCAAGTCCACGGCCAAGCAAAAGTTCACGTCCTCAAAGGCTCACCTACTCACGCATATAGCGACGGGGATGAGATTGCTCTGCCATTTTCAGGAAATTAGGTCTACCGTCGCTTCATGAGAAAAGCGCTGGCCTCGTTGGCTTTAGCTGCCATGATTTCAACTTCGTTGGTAGCGCCAGCTCTGGGTGCAGTCAAGACCGGTGATTCTTGCAAAGCAGTCGGTGCCACTTCAATTGTTAAGGGTTACAAATACACATGTATCGTGCTGGGAAAGAAAAAAGTTTGGGGTAAAGCGGTAAAGATTGTTACGCCATCGGTAGCTAAACCGAGTCCCTCCTCTTCTCCTTCAGCAACTCCGGCTCCTTCAGCAACTCCCACATTGACTCTTGCTCAACAATGGAGTGCAACCGGCTCACGCGCTATGGAAGGCTATCTCAAAGCATTTCCGCAACAACCTGCACAGTTCCCAGAGTTAGAAACCATTTGGCGAGTATCAGATTCAGTGAATCCAATCATTAGCGCTGAAATTCAAAAGCAGTACAAGGAAAGCATTGCGTTCTGGAGTGCATATACAAAACATCAGGGTGTGCTTCAAGTAATCATCGGCACACTGGATGACATTGCTTTTGTCTGCCAGTGGAGAAATAGCTACCTCATGATGTCAGACAATGGTTGTACTTCAAGTTTCAGGCAAGATAAATCTCGAGCATGGGATGCACATACAACACAATTTAACGGCAAAGCCACAGATTTTTATTTCATGACCGATCCAAAGACGTTGGGTAACGGTGATTTCTATCCGCGAGTTCCTCACGAGTTTTTCCACAATGTTCAATTTGCACAGACTTTGCGCTACAAGTACATACTTCCCTGCTGGGCTGAAGAAGGTGGAGCAGAGTTCTTTGGCATTTTTGTTGCCAGTCAAGGAACACCAGATGGTTACTTGAACATGCGAATCAAGTTAATGGGTGATCGACGAGGCAAGTTAAAGCAAAGTGGACTGGAGCAAAGTGACTGGAAAGCCTGGCTCTTATCTACAGATATGAACTCTTTGGTTGATGGCAAATCAGGATGGGGTTGCGAATCGGTTCAGAGTGAGGGAATTTACTCATATGGATTTATGGCTACCGAATACTTGAATCTCAAGCTTGGAACTGCTGGGTTACTTGCCCTCTATAGAGATGCAGGTTCTTTGGGGTGGGATAAAGCGATAGAGAAGTCATTCGGGAAATCTAAATCTGAAGCTTACGACGAGATTGCGCTCTACATGAAGAGTGAATACGACATAGGTATCAACCAGAAAGTAATTCGCGGCTAGACCCGATAGGTACAACTAATTCCAATTAAGGAATAGGCGTAAAGCCAACCACCTTTATCTCACCATTCTTATCTGCTTTGACCACGACGCCTTCGCCTGATTCGAGGCTAACTCCGGTTACAGCTGAGATGTTAACGAAGTGACCCACTAGAACAAGTAGGCCTCTCTTCTTCTGGTAATTCACAATCAACTTCTTGATCTCAGCAGTTTGACGGTGACCAAGAGGATCGCTTTCTCTGAAAAGCGAATCTAGATTTTTGTTGAGACGAACCTTGCCGACACCCAAAAGTTCAGCAGTCTCTTTTGCGCGACACCATCTGCTTGATTCAACTCGTGCAATCTTTACCTTCTGACGCTTGAGCCAGAGGCCAATATCTTGAGCATCGTTACGTCCTTCTTCAGATAAATTACGTTGCGTTGAGCAATCACCGAGTGTGAAGTTTTCAGGATCGCCGTTACCCGGTGCCAGCGCATGTCGCATGAGCAGGACGTAGCCCTGCGGATTACTAGATTGCAATTTATCCCAGAT
>JAIXYD010000004.1 GCA_027490415.1 Streptomycetaceae bacterium | reverse complement strand
TTGGTTCTAATCCAGCAATTCATATTTACGCATCTGGTTATGCCTTTGCACATGTTGCATATGTTCTTGGAACACCAGACCAGAAAAAGATGGCAAAGCACATGGTCGATAAGCACTGGGGTGCAACTATGCAACTCACAGAACCTGATGCAGGTTCTGATGTTGGTGCAGGTCGTTCAAAGGCTGTGCAACAACCTGATGGAACATGGCATGTCACCGGAACAAAGCGTTACATCACATCAGGTGACGCGGACTTCTACGACAATGTAATGCACTTTGTTTTAGCTCGTCGCGAAGGTGGCGGACCAGGAACAAAGGGACTTTCACTATTTTTAGTTCCTAAATTTATGTTTGATTTAGAGACCGGCGAACTCGGAAAACGCAATGGTGTTTATGTAACCGCGCTCGAAGACAAAATGGGGCTCAACGTTTCAGCCACCTGCGAAGTTAACTTAGGTGAGCACGAGCCAGCTGTTGGATATTTGCTCGGAGAAGTTCACGAAGGCATCGCACAGATGTTTAAGGTCATCGAATTTGCACGCATGATGGTGGGAACAAAGGCGATTGCAACTCTATCTACCGGTTACCAGCAAGCATTGTTATACGCCAAGCAACGTGTACAGGGTGGCGATATGAAGGTAATGAACGATAAAGCTTCACCACGCGTCACCATCATTAAGCATCCAGATGTGCGTCGTTCGTTGATGGTTCAAAAGTCTTATTCAGAAGGCATGAGAGCCCTTGTTCTCTATACCGCTTCTATCCAAGATGAGATCGAACTTGCTCAAATTGCAGGAGATGCCGATCGTGTAGCTCAGATGGAAGCACTCAATGATTTGATGCTTCCAATTGTTAAGGGTTACGGTTCAGAAAAGTCTTGGACGCTTCTTGGTACCGAATCACTCCAAACATTTGGTGGCGCTGGCTTTACTCGTGATTGGCCAATCGAACAGTATGTCCGCGATGCAAAGATCGATACCTTGTACGAAGGCACAACTGCGATCCAAGGTCTTGATTTCTTCTTCCGCAAAGTTGTAAAAGATGGCGGAAAAGCATTAGGTCTTCTCGGAAAAGAGATGAGCGAATTTGCCGCCACCGGTGGTGCACACGAAGCACAGAAGCAAGCTCTTCTTAAGGCACTCGGTGATCTGCAAGGGATGGTCGGAGTTCTTGTTGGCCATGCAATGGCATCACAAGAAAAGGCTGATGAGATTTATAAGGTTGGTCTGAATACTTCACGCGTACTCATGGCTGTCGGTGACATCATCACTGCTTGGCTCTTGCTGCGCCAGGCTGATATCGCAACTGAAAAGCTTGCAGCAGGTGCTGGTAAGGATGCAGATTTCTTTGAAGGAAAGATTGCATCGGCACACTTCTTTGTCGCTAACTATCTTCCACACATCACCGCTGATCGTAAGATCGTAGAAGGCACAGATAGCGCAATCATGGAGATCTCCGAGAACGCTTTCTAATCAGATACTCTTGCCGGATGCTCAATCGCTTCCGGGGTGAGATCTACCTGATCACAGGTGCGCTCTTCTTCGCATTTAATGGCGTCATCTCAACGCTTGTATTGGATCACCTGTCTCCATTTCGTTTGACTCAAGTCAGGTGTATCGGAGCTTTTGCGATTCTCTTTCTTATTGTCGCCTCTCGCAATTTTCAATCGCTAAAAGCCACACGACGCGAGGTGCCCGTTCTGGTTTTTCTTGGCATCGTTGGATTTGCAGCGGTACAGGCTGGTTATTTCTTAGGGATCCAACGCGGAGTACCGCTCAGCCTTGTTCTGATTATTGAATTCACCGCGCCAATCTGGATCGTTCTCTGGATTAAATTCGTTCAGAAGAAGCCCGTCCCAAACGGTATGTGGGGCGGCATTTTCCTAGCATTTGTAGGACTGATCTTTATCGCAAGGGTGTGGGATGGCCTCACCTTTGATCTCTTGGGAATTATCGGTTCACTCATCTCGGCCTTTGCACTCGCCGTGTATTTTCTTGTGGGTTCTTCTGTCGGGAAAAAGCGTTCGGCACAATCAATTACCGTATGGGGACTTGGAATGGCAGGCCTCACCTGGGCGATTGTGATGCCAGTGTGGAAATTCCCATTTGAAATTTTCTCGATGGATATGAACCTGCAAGGAATCTTTGATGGAACATACCTACCGGGATGGGTTTTGATCGCCTGGATTATTGTGATGGGAACAATCGTTCCTTACCTATTTGTTGTCAGTGGAATGCTTAAGTTAACGCCATCAACAAGTAGCGTCATGGGAATGTTAGAGCCGGTAATGGCTGGAGCATTTGCTTGGATCTGGTTAGCTCAGAGTTGGGCACCAATACAGTTAAGCGGCGCTGCAATTGTTCTTGTTGGAATTTATATTGCAGATAAAGCAAAGATTGTTGCAACAAGCGAGAAGTAAAAGAAACTACTCGTTCCAACCGCCATCGCCAGGAGAAGCTGGCTGATCAAAATCTTGTGGCTCTGATGATGTGAAGTCGCGACCAGCACCTGGATTTTCAGCCATATCTGTAAAGCGTGCGAAGTGAAGTTGTGCTGAAACCTTAATTGTTCGAGTTGGTCCGTTACGGTGCTTTGCAACATGGAGATCAGCTTCCCCTTGGCGGTTCTGGGAATCGTACATATCTTCGCGGTGGAGCAAGATAACAACGTCAGCATCTTGTTCAATCGAACCAGATTCACGAAGGTCAGAGAGCATTGGTCGCTTATCTGTGCGCTGCTCAGGGCCACGGTTGAGCTGTGAAATTGCAATGACCGGGATATCTAGCTCTTTCGCCATCAACTTAAGGTGACGTGAGAATTCAGAGACTTCTTGTTGACGGTTCTCAACGCGCTTACCTGAAGTCATCAGCTGGAGGTAGTCGATAACAATGAGTTTGAGGTCATGGCGCTGCTTGAGACGACGTGCCTTCGCGCGGATCTCCATCATCGAAAGGTTTGGTGAATCATCGATAAAGAGTGGCGCATCTGAAATTTCACCCATACGGCGAGCAAGTTTTGCCCAATCATCATCACTGAGTTGTCCTGATCGAATGTTATTAAGCCCCACTCGCGCTTCAGCAGAGAGCATACGCATTGTAATTTCTGATTTAGACATTTCTAGAGAGAAGATCACTGCACATTTGTTTTCGTGAATGGCCGCGTGACGCGCAATATCAAGACCGAGTGTTGATTTACCAACGGCAGGACGCGCTGCAAGAACAATCATGTTGCCAGGATGGAAGCCATGCGTCAGTAGATCAAGATCGCGGAATCCACTCTTTACACCTTCAACTCCGCCGCCCTTAGAGATTGCTTCAATCTCATCAAGTGCTTCTGGCAAAATTGTTGAGAGCTGAACATAATCTTCTGATGTACGTCGTTCTGTAACTGCGTAGACCTCAGCTTGCGCTTGATCTACTGCATCATCTACTTCACCTTCGGTGTTATATCCGAGTTGAACAATCTTTGTTCCTGCCTCAACAAGGCGACGCATGATTGCGTGTTCAAGAATAATTTTTGCGTAATAACCGGCATTTGCAGCTGTTGGAACGGAAGAGATCAGAGTGTGTAGATAAGGCGCACCGCCTGCACGTGCAATATCACCACGCTTTGTAAGTTCTGCCGAAACAGTAATTGCATCCGCTGGTTCGCCGCGACCATAGAGATCAAGAATTGCATCAAAGATAAGTTCGTGTGCCGGACGATAGAAATCTCGTTCGCGAATAACTTCGATGACATCTGCAATTGCATCTTTTGAGAGCATCATTGCACCGAGAACAGATTGTTCTGCGATGAGATCTTGTGGTGGTGTACGTTCAAACTCTGCGCCAACAGTCTGATAGTTGCGCGATGCGTTATTCGGAAGTTCTGCAATGCTCATGCGCACACACTCCCATCTGCCTCTGACACCATAGATCAGGCTTATTTACCTATCTACGGTGCGAAACTTAGGTCAGAGGTGGCCTTCTGCGCGAAAGTTGAGCGCGAGCTATGTGGAGAAGGTGTGCATAAGGTGGTGGATAAGGGTGGATATC
>JAIXYD010000053.1 GCA_027490415.1 Streptomycetaceae bacterium | reverse complement strand
GTGGCCCTACGACAAAACGTTGCTGCCTAGTTATCGACGGCTTGGTTCGCCTTCTTCTGACGTGAAGTCGCGCGTGCGCGCTCGTTCTGGTCTAGAACAACCTTACGGATTCGGACAACTGCAGGGGTTACCTCGACGCACTCATCTTCGCGACAGAATTCGAGAGCACCTTCCATGTTGAGTTTCTTTGGCGGAATCAAACGCTCTGATTCGTCGGTACCTGATGCGCGCATATTTGTAAGTTTCTTTTCGCGCACACAGTTAACGTCCATGTCATCGCTGCGAGAGTTCTCACCGATAACCATGCCTTCGTACACTTCATCGCCTGGCTCAACAAAGATTGTTCCGCGATCTTGTGTTCCGTACAACGCATACGATGTAACAGTTCCCATACGATCTGAAACAAGTGAACCTGTTGCACGTGTGCGAATATCGCCATACCAAGGCTCGTAACCATCAAATACGTGGTGGAGTAAACCTGTACCGCGAGTTTCTGTAAGGAACTCGGTACGGAAACCAATAAGTCCACGAGAAGGAACCTTGTAATCAAGACGGATCCATCCGGTGCCATGGTTAACCATCTGTTCCATGCGACCCTTACGAAGAGCCATCAATTGAGTAAGAACGCCAAGATATTCTTCTGGCGCATCAATTGTTAAACGCTCCATCGGTTCGTGGATCTTTCCATCAATTTTCTTGATAACTACTTGTGGCTTACCAACAGTAAGTTCGAAACCTTCGCGCTTCATGATTTCAACAAGAACAGCTAGTTGAAGTTCTCCACGACCTTGAACTTCCCATGTATCTGGGCGATCAGTATTGAGAACGCGCAATGAAACGTTACCGACTAGCTCGGCATCAAGGCGGCCCTTAACTTGGCGTGCAGTAAGGAGTTTTCCGCTCTTTCCAGCCAAAGGCGATGTGTTGATACCGATAGTCATCGAGATAGATGGCTCATCAACAATAATCAACGGCAGAGCATGTGGATTTTCATTATCAGCCAAAGTTTCACCGAGAGTAATTGTCTCGATTCCCGCAACAGCGATGATGTCTCCAGGGTGAGCTTCTAGTGCTGGAACGCGTTCGAGCGCTTCAGTAATCAAAAGTTCGGAAATCTTTACGCGCTCTTGTGTGCCATCTGTCTTCATCCATGTAACAGTCTGACCTTTTTTAATTACACCTTCGCGTACACGACATAGTGCAAGGCGACCAAGGAATGGTGATGAATCAAGGTTTGTTACGTGTGCCTGAAGTGGCGCACCTTCGTGATAAACCGGTGCCGGAATTGCAGAGAAGATGGTGTCGAAGAGAACATCGAGGTTAGCTTCTTCTGGCATTCCACCATCTGCTGGACGAGTCAATGATGCACGACCTGCCTTAGCTGATGCGTAGACAACTGGAAATTCAATCTGCTCTTCGTTTGCACCAAGATCGATAAAGAGTTCGTATGCCTCGTCAACAACTTCTGCAATGCGTGAGTCAGGACGGTCAACTTTGTTGATCAACAAGATAACTGGCAAGTTCTTTTCGAGCGCTTTACGCAATACGAAACGTGTTTGTGGGAGTGGACCTTCTGATGCATCGACAAGCAAGATCACGCCATCGACCATTTCTAGTCCGCGCTCTACCTCGCCGCCGAAATCTGCGTGGCCTGGTGTATCAATAATGTTAACGATGGTATTTCCGCGCTTTACAGCGGTGTTCTTGGCAAGAATCGTGATTCCCTTTTCGCGCTCAAGATCCATTGAATCCATCATGCGATCCTGGCCTTCGCCCTGAACCTTGTGGGCGGCAAACGCACCTGACTGCCACAACATCGCATCAACAAGAGTGGTCTTTCCGTGGTCTACGTGAGCAATGATCGCGACGTTACGAAGGTCATCGCGATGCTTTATTGGCAGGCCTTTGAGGTGCTCTTGTTTTTTCGACATTGAGGTGAAACTCCATAAATAAGGGCACTTGCGTGCGAAGTGCAGGGCGTCAGTCTATCAGTGCCTATTGATGGCAATCGCCTTCAGTTATCGCAGGTTGATTACACGTTAAAGCGGAATTCAACGACGTCTCCGTCGGCCATTACATATTCCTTGCCTTCCATGCGGACTTTGCCCTTTGATTTGGCTTCGCTCATGGAACCAGCTTCGACCAAATCTGCATACGAGACGATCTCTGCTTTGATAAATCCTTTTTCGAAATCAGTATGAATAACACCCGCAGCTTTTGGCGCAGTATCGCCCTTATGGATTGTCCATGCACGTGCTTCTTTTGGACCGGCAGTTAAATATGTTTGAAGACCGAGTGCATCAAAACCAACTCGAGCAAGTGTTGCAAGACCTGGCTCAGTTAAACCAATTGATTCAAGAAGTTCCATCGCATCTTCATCGGAAAGTTCGGCAAGTTCTGCCTCTGTCTTGGCATCAAGAAAAATCGCTTGGGCTGGTGAAACCAACGCCTGCAACTTTGCACGCAAATCTTTATCTGCAAGCTCTGATGCATCAACGTTAAATACATAAAGAAATGGCTTTGCTGTCAGCAAGTGAAGTTCGTGCAAGAGTTCGCGATCAATCGATGATTGCGACAATGGCTTACCTGATTGCAGCCACTCATTGGCAGCCTTAACAGCCTCCAAAACTGGTAGACGATCTTTAGCTGTCTTCGCTTCTTTCTCAAGACGCGGAATCGCTTTCTCGATTGTCTGCAAGTCTGCGAGCGCAAGCTCTGTATTAATTGTCTCCATGTCACTTGCTGGATCAATGCGGCCATCAACGTGGACAACATCGTCATCGTTAAATACGCGGATGACCTGACAGATTGCATCGGTTTCACGAATATTGGCGAGGAACTTATTTCCAAGGCCGGCACCTTCTGATGCGCCCTTAACGATTCCAGCGATATCTACAAATGAGAGAGCAGCAGGTAGAAGCTTTTCGGATCCGAAGATTCCAGCCAAGACAGCTAGGCGCTCATCAGGTACACCGACGACTCCAACGTTGGGTTCAATGGTGGCAAAGGGGTAGTTCGCTGCCAGAACATTGTTCTTAGTCAGAGCGTTAAAGAGGGTCGACTTTCCCACATTCGGTAGGCCGACGATTCCAATTGACAGACTCATAGGAGGTAGAGCCTACGCGTGATTGTCAGTGGCTCCTGCCACGATAGGCCCATGAACAGCACAGATAGCCCATTCGTGACCATTATTACCCTGCTCATCGGCCTGATTCTTGGCCTCGCCATTGGATTCATCCTCTGGCGAAAGGGTGCAAGCAATGGTGGCGCATCATCGACAGAACTCACGCAAGTGACTGAACAACTCAACGCTGCTCGCGCAGAACGCGACCTCTACAAGTCCGAGCGCGATAACGCGATGGCAGATACAAAGTTAGCTGGCGAACTCGAAGCGATGAAAGCTGCGATGGAGAAGTTGCAGAAGGAAGCCGGCGATGCTGATCGTCGTCGAATCGAAGCGGAGTCAGATATTCGCGCACAGGTGCGTGCGATGTCTACACATAACGAATCTCTAGTTGCTCAGACCAAGGCGATTGCGGGCGCACTCTCTAACTCTGCAACCCGTGGAAAATTTGGTGAAGCACAACTTGAGTTAATGCTTGAAGAGGCTGGCTTACGTAAAGATATTGAGTTCACCGCCCAGCGTTCTACTACCGATTCTGATTCATCGGGTATCCCAGATATCACCGTAAAGATGCCAGGTGGCACTAAGTTATTTATCGACTCCAAGTTTCCATTTGATCGCTTTATTGAAGCGCATGAAGCTGAAGATGGTGAGGCACGCGAAGCGCTCTTTATCGAACACCGTAAAGATCTTGCAAAGCACGTCGAGATCTTGGCCAAGCGCGGCTATCACGAGTCACAAGATTCTCCAGATTTTGTCATCCTCTTTGTTCCCTTTGAATCACTTCTCACCGAAGCTCTTCGCGTAGATCCGCTATTCCTTGAAAAGGCCTTTAAACTCAACGTAACGATTGCAACCCCAACATCGATGATGGCCTTGTTGCGCACTATCGGAAACGTCTATTCACGTAATGCTGTCGCTCGCAATGCAGAAGATATTTCAAAGTCAGCAGCCTCATTTATGAAAGATCTCACCCGTCTCCATGAGCGCATCATTAAGGTGGGTAGTGCGATTAACTCTCTCTCCAAGGCCTATGCCGAGTTGATTCCTACAGCTGAATCCACCGTTAAGCGCGCTGCCGCAAAGATTCTGAGTTATGGAGTTTCTGGAGATAAAGATAAACTCGCACTTGCCTACCCCGATGCACCAGCTGAGGTGCGCGAGTTAAAAAATAGCGAACTAGCTGCAGAAGATGACTTCATCGATGCAGAAGAGGTGAAGGAGGACGAGTGACAAGTACACGCCCTGTCATTACCGGCCCTGGACTCAAAAAGCAGGGCGTTGTTGTCCTGCAGATTTTCTTCATCTCACTCTTCACCTTTGCAGAGCTCACACTTCG
>JAIXYD010000003.1 GCA_027490415.1 Streptomycetaceae bacterium | reverse complement strand
TAGAAAAGAAACCTGAGGAAGAAAATGAACATTCTCGATGCCGTTGATGCCAAGTCATTGCGCAAGGACATCCCACAGTTCCGCGCTGGCGATGAACTCAAGATCCACGTTCGCGTTATCGAAGGTTCAAAGAGCCGTATCCAGGTTTTCCAAGGAATCGTAATTCGTCGCCAAGGTGATGGCGTTCGCGAGACATTTACAATCCGTAAAGTTTCATACGGAGTTGGCGTAGAGCGTACCTTCCCAGTTCACACACCAGTTATTGAAAAGATCGAACTCGTCAAGAAGGGCGATGTTCGCCGCGCAAAGCTTTACTACCTTCGCGACCTACGCGGTAAGGCTGCAAAGATTCGCGAAAAGCGCGATGGCATTGAAGGTTACGGTGATGGAATTCTTTCAACACCAGAACCAATCGTTGAGCCTGTAGTCGAGGCAGTTGTTGAGACAGTTGTTGAAACTCCAGCAGAAGCTCCAGTTGAAGTTGCTGAAGTAGTTGCTGAAACAGCTGCAGAGGCAGTTGTCGAAACTCCAGCAGAAGAGGTCTCAAGCGACGAGACTTCAGCTGATAAAAAAGCTGAATAGTTTTTAGCACTCATTAATCAATGATGCGCAAGGGTTCGCTCCTTCGCGAGTTACCGTTATTGGTAATTCTTGCCCTCGTTGTCTCCTTACTTATTAAATCCTTCCTCGTACAATTTTTCTATATTCCATCAGGCTCTATGGAGAACACGCTTCAGATTAAGGATCGCGTTGCAGTTAACCGCCTGCCATTTATCGGAAACGATATTGGACGTGGAGATGTCGTAGTTTTCCGCGACCCAGCTGGTTGGTTACCTGAAGCAAGCTCAGTTTCTGGAAATGGAATTACCAACACAATTCGCGAGGGCCTTGTCCTTGTAGGCATCATTCCAAACCCTGCAAAGCAATACTTAGTCAAGCGAGTGATTGGTGTTGCTGGCGATAATGTAGTTGCAAAAGATCAAGTGTTGACCATTAATGGAAAGCCAACCAACGAGCCCTATATCTTTGCTGGGAATACTCCAAGCGATACAGATTTCAACATCACGGTTCCTGAAGGCAAGGTCTGGGTAATGGGCGATCATCGTGGAGCAAGTGGAGATTCACGTGTACATCAAGATGATGTCAATAACGGCATGGTTCCTCTTGAAAAGATAACAGGACGAGTTGTTGCAACGATTTGGCCATTCAATCGAATCGGACTAGTTCCATCTCACGACCCACTTTCAAACAAGTGAGTGACGAAAAAGTAATTGAAGATCGGCTCTACGCTGCAGGCATTTCTCCACTAGCCGGAGTTGATGAAGCAGGTCGTGGTGCATGCGCTGGCCCACTTGTCGTTGCCGCCATCATTCTTAGAGACTCACATGCACAAGAGCTCGCGCAGGTTCGAGATTCAAAAGAGCTATCTGAGAAAAGTCGAGAATCGTTATTCGATGTAGTTACAGAGGCGGCGCTTTCTCTCAGCGTTGTCATCATTTCAAATGAAGAAATTGATGCACGAGGTGTCCATGCTGCAAATCTTGACGGTATGCGTCGAGCTGTGCAGGGTCTTGAAGTCACACCCGCATATGTTCTTACAGATGGATATGCGATAGAAGGCCTTGCGCTACCAAATCTCGCTGTCTGGAAAGGTGATCAGGTTGTCACCTGCATTAGCGCAGCGTCAATCATCGCAAAAGTTACTCGTGATCGAATCATGCGAGAATGCGATCTGACTTATCCAGAGTATGGATTTTCCTCACATAAGGGTTACATCACGAAAATCCACACCGAAGCGCTGGACAAATATGGGGTCACTCCTATTCACCGAAAATCTTTTTCAAATATCGCTGCTCTTCTCTAACTTACCCACATCGGCTCGCCAATCTGGGCCGTGAGGGGAGATAAATACTTACCCTGCCCTCCATGATGGCAACTCAGAAACGCATAAACAAAAACCGCCAGATAGGCGCCTTTGGTGAGGCGACAATTGCGCAATATCTAGAAACCCTTGGCTACGACATCATCGAACGAAATTGGCGGATCAAGGAAGGCGAAATTGATCTCATCGCCTGTGATTCAAATTCACTTCTGCATTTCGTCGAAGTAAAGACTCGGTCCTCACTCGCTTTTGGCGATCCACTTGAGGCAATCGATCGGGATAAGGCGCGCAGACTGCAAAGACTTGCACTCGCTTGGCTAGCAACTCATCATCAACTCGGGAGTGAATTTGCGATTGATGTAGCTGCAGTTCTACTTGCTGCCGATGGATCGCACACAATCGACTTCAGAGAGAACATCCTGTGAGCCTAGGTCGCTCGACATCGATGGGATTGGTTGGACTATCGGGCAATATTGTTACAGTCGAAGTTGATATCAGCGACGGACTTCCGCATTACAACTTGCTTGGACTCCCAGACGCTGCACTTAATGAATCACGTGATCGTGTACGTGCGGCCTTTACAAATTCAAGTGAGATTTGGCCAAATAGAAAAGTTACGGTCTCACTCTCACCCGCGTGGCTGCCAAAAAGTGGATCTAGCTTTGATCTTGCAATCGCATTGGCAATCTTGGCGGCACATGGAGTCCTCTCCCAAGATTGCATCGACGGAACGCTAGTTCTTGGAGAGCTAGGGCTCGATGGTTCGATTAGGGGAGTAAACGGTGTTCTCCCTGCATTGATCGCAGGTCACCGCGAAGGAATTACACGCGCAATCATTCCGATTGCAAATGTTGGCGAAGGTGCATTGCTGCAATCGATCGAGATTGTGGCATTTGCAAACCTGCGAGAACTCTTGATTTATCTACGCACCGGTGAAGGCGAGAGCTTCACATCGGAGTCAATAGATGAAAGTAATGATCCGCTCCTTGATTTTGAAGATGTTGCAGGACAACCGCGAGCACGCTTCGGAGCTGAGGTCGCAGCTGCCGGTGGACACCACTTGCTCTTAATCGGTCCACCTGGTGCTGGAAAAACAATGATCGCAAGTCGAATTCCTACAATCTTGCCTCCTTTGACTACCGAACAAAGTCTTGAAGTGACTGCGCTGCATTCTGTTGCTGGCACACTTTCAGAACGTTCACCCATGTCAAAGATGGCGCCAATCGTTGCTCCGCACCACAGCGCAACCCGAGTTGCAATGGTGGGTGGAGGTGCCCATGTCATCAGACCTGGTGCATGTTCGCTGGCACATCACGGAGTTCTTTTTATTGATGAAGCTCCCGAGTGCGCTACTGGCATTCTTGACTCACTTCGTCAGCCACTTGAATCAGGAACCATCACGATTGCGCGAAGCATCGGAAACATCACGTATCCATCACGATTCCTGTTGGTCTTAGCGGCTAATCCCTGCCCGTGCGGAAAATTCGCCGGTAGAGGTTTGGGCTGTAGTTGTTCATCTGTGCAAGTAAGGCGTTACTTGGGAAAACTTTCCGGGCCATTAATGGATCGCATTGACATGCGTATCACCGTAGAGCCAGTTGGTCGTGCCGATATTTCCTCTTTAACGCTCGGTGAATCAAGTGCAGCGATAGCAGTACGTGTTCAGGCGGCACGTGCTGTTGCACGAGAGCGCTTTGCGGGTCGAGGCTTTGAACTCAATAGCGCAATACCTGCTCGTGCTTTACGCACCGACTTTAAACCTGATCGCCCTGCCATGAATTTTCTGCACGATGAACTTGATCATGAAAGATTGACTGCGAGAGGGCTTCACAAAGTTATTCGACTGGGATGGACGCTGGCGGATTTGGCAGGACGAAATCAACCCACACTTAAAGATGTGACGGATGCTTATGAACTACGCGAAGGAGGAATCTCTTGAATCAAGAGAAATCAGCGAGGCTAGAACTCTTTGCTGCTACCGAAGGTGGAAGTTCATTTTGGGGATCTGAAATTAGAGCACAAGGTGCGCACCACACTTTGCTACGAATTCGAGATGGTTTTTACAGATCGAGCAAAGCGGAGAAGACTCTCTCTCAGCTACATCCTGATGGCGCACTGCCACTTCTTGAATCCATAGAGAAGGCAGGTGGAATCTTTATAACTCCTGGCGATACTTGTTGGCCACAACAACTCGATGATTTAGAAACCCCTCCGATTGGACTTGTCGTGAAGGGAAAGGCTGATTCACTTCAAGGACGATCCATAGCAATCGTTGGAACTCGTAATCCAACTCCTTACGGTGCGCGAATTGCCAGTGACTTTGCAGCTGGCTTTGTTGATCGCGAATGGAGCATTGTCAGTGGCGGTGCATATGGAATAGACACTCATGCACATAAAGGTGCGCTGATCGCTGAGGGAATAACAATCGCAGTAATTGCCAGCGGAATCGATATCAACTATCCAGCAGGTAACGAGAGACTCTTCTCCGAAATCTCAGAGCTAGGTGCAATCGTGAGCGAAGTAATGCCTGGCACTCCAGCATTTCCATCTCGATTTCTTACTCGCAATCGAATCATCGCTGCACTTTCAAAGAGCACATTGGTAGTCGAGGCAGCTTTTCGTAGTGGATCGCTGCGCACAGCTCGTGATGCGGCAGAGCTCATGCGACCCGTGATGGCTATTCCCGGGCCAATTAATTCACCGACATCAGAAGGTACTCATCGCCTTATTGGAGAAAGAGCCGCCGAAATCGTCACATCTGTCAGTGATGCGCTGGAATTGATTTCATCACTCGATCAACTCGTTTAGGTAAAAGCCTTCGCGTGATGCGAGAATATGCACATGAGTGAATTCCGTTCGGGCTTTGTCGCTATTGTCGGCCGTCCTAATACAGGAAAATCAACTCTTATCAACGCCCTCGTTGGTTCAAAGATCGCCATCACATCTCCACATCCAAACACCACTCGTC
>JAIXYD010000078.1 GCA_027490415.1 Streptomycetaceae bacterium | reverse complement strand
GGTAAACCATTTGTCGAAGAGTGCGTGTGCGCGAAAGCCAGTACGCTAGGGGGATGTCCAATGCATTCCTAGCGCTCATTTGGTGGGTAGTTCCCGCCGCTGGACTAATCGGCGCTCTCGGATATGTCCTCTGGGTCACCCAATTTAAGGATAAGTACGAAACCGAGACCACGCGTTCGGTCAGTCAATTTCAGAAATTCCAAGGGGCATTTAGAGAAGCTGAGACTGTCACTTTCAAAGAGGAGAACCCCAAGGATTTGCAAGGACGAGAAAAGTAAGTCGCGTGTTACGTTTTTCTCGCCTTCCCCGGTTTTCAAGAGCGCTAGTCACACTCTTTTTTACAGCAGCTTTTCTCTCACCACTTCAATTTGTCGCAATCGCACCCGGAACACCGCAAGGAATTTTTCCTGAGATTGTTTCGCTTCCCAAAGATAGTAAAGCCACCAGTTATCCCATCGATGGCCAGTTCTATCTACTCACAATTCGCATTACAGCCCCTGGCTCTTATGTTCCTGGCGTTGAGATGCTCTACCGATGGGTGCGTACCGATCAAGTTGTTCTACCAACGAGTGTGATTTATCCACCTGGAGTAACTCTTGAAGAAGAAGAGAAACAATCAAAGGCAGAGATGAAGGGTTCACAAGATTATGCGCGGACCGTCGCACTTGATTATCTTGTGCGAACTTATCCAGATCGCGGATTTGAAAAACTCACCCCGCAAGATATTTCAATTGCAGTAAAGCGAACCGGTGGGCCAAGTGGCGGCATGATCTTTACATTGGCAATTATCGAAATGCTCACCAAAGAAAATATTCTCAAGGGGCGATCGATCGCTGGCACTGGCACAATTGAAAAGGATGGTTCGATTGGAGCGATCGGAGGGATTGAAGAGAAGATCGTGGCTGCTAAGCGAGCCGGCGCAGACCTCTTCCTCGCCCCTGCCGCCAATTGTTCAGAACTTTCTTCTATACCTGAAGGCATCACCGTGGCCGCTGTGGCCACTATTGATGAGGCTGTAGCGGCGCTGAATTCGAAGAGTCCTAAGGGTTGCGATAGTTTAGGAGCATGAATCAACTGCGCAAACCGCTCAATATCACCATCGGTATCATCGTTCTGCTTGGAGCCCTAGTAGTTAGCTCAAGTGGTTTCTACATCGATTGGCTCTGGTTTAAATCTGTTGGATTTACATCAGTCTGGAGCACGGTTCTCACCACCAAGATCACACTCTTTGTAGTTGTTGGTCTCCTTACCTCACTCTTCATTAGCGCAAATATATTTATTGCTTATCGCCGCAGACCTCTCTATGTTCCGATGACAGTCGAGGCAGACAATCTCGAGCGTTACCGCGCACAGATCGAACCGATTCGCCGCTGGGTATTTCTTGGCATCGCAGCAGCACTTGTCTACTTCGGTGGAAGTTCAGGAGCAGTCTTCTGGTCAACTTGGCTGCAATTTAGAAATGCAACACCATTTGGTGTGACCGACCCACAGTTCGGTTTAGATATCTCTTTCTTCACCTTTAAGTTGCCGGTGTATCAAGCCCTCATCAGCTGGGGAATTTCTCTCGTACTTATCTCTGCTGTTGCCGCTGTTGGTGTTCACTATCTCTATGGTGGAATTCGTCCGCAAGCACCAACGCAACGCACAACAACTGCCGCACGTGTTCAGATCTCTGTGCTCCTAGGTTTCCTTGTCTTGCTCAAGGCCGTTGCATATTGGTATGACCGCTACGCACTCGCCCTCAAAGAAAATCGCTTGATTACTGGTATGACATATACCGACGTCAACGCTCTTCTTCCAGCAAAGGCAATCTTGGCGGCTATCGCACTTGTATGTGCGTTCCTCTTCTTTGCAAATATCGTGCGCCGTTCATGGCTTCTTCCAACAGCCGGTACCGCTCTACTTGTTATCTCTTCCGTACTTATCGCTGGAATCTACCCAGCGGCGATTCAGCAGTTCACGGTTAAGCCATCTGAATCATCAAAGGAAGCGCCATTTATTCAGCGAAATATTGACTCTACCCGCGCTGCCTACGGTATCGATAACGTGGTCATGCAGGATTACGATGCAACGCTGACAACGAATGCGGGACAGCTCGCCAACGATGCAGCGACAATTGCAAATATCCGTTTGATGGATCCGAATGTTCTCTCAGCAACATTCCGTCAGCTCCAGCAGATCAAGCCTTATTACACATTCCCAGAATCACTCGATGTCGATCGTTACAAAGTTAACGGAGTTTCTCGCGACACAATCGTTGCGGTACGCGAACTCAACATTGAAGGAAACCCAAGCCGTAACTGGATTAACGATCACCTTGTATACACACATGGTTTCGGATTCGTTGCAGCCTTTGGTAATTCGCGTGACGTTGATGGAAAGCCAACATTTGCTGTCGGCGATCTCCCATCAACAAAGGGTCTTGGCGAGTTTGAACCTCGAATCTACTTTGGTGAGAACGTCCCTGACTACTCAATCATCGGTGGCGTGAAGACTGATAATCCAGTCGAATTCGATTATCCAGATGACAATTCACCAAACGGTCAAAAGAATGTTACCTACTCAGGTAAGGGTGGCGTTCCAGTTGGAAGCACACTCAATAAGTTGCTCTTTGCGATCAAGTATCAAGAGCAGCGCATTCTGCTCTCAAGTTTGATTAACAAGGATTCAAAGATTCTCTTTGAACGTAATCCTCGTGATCGCGTTGCAAAAGTTGCCCCATGGCTCACTCTTGATGGAGATCCATATCCAGCGATCGTTGATGGTCGCATCCAGTGGATCATCGATGGCTACACAACAAGTTCAAGCTATCCATATTCACAGACAACTACTCTCTCTACTGCTACAACAGATGCACTCACTGCAAATTCAGCAGCGGTCACTGCCCAAGCAAATAGAAATGTGAACTACATCCGTAACTCTGTAAAGGCAACAGTTGATGCCTACGATGGCACTGTCACCTTGTACCAGTGGGATGAGAAGGATCCAATCCTTGCTACATGGATGAAGGCCTTCCCAGGAACTGTGACTCCAAAGAGCAAGATGTCTGCTCAGCTTCTTGATCACGTTCGTTACCCTGAAGATCTCTTCAGAGTTCAACGCGATGTGTTGAGTTCGTATCACGTCAAGACTTCTGATGCCTTCTACGGTGGACAGGATTTCTGGCGCGTGCCACGTGACCCATCAACATTCGGTGCCAACGCTGCAGCACAACCTCCTTACTATCTGACACTTCAGATGCCAGGTGCCAAGGAGCCAGCGTTCTCATTGACAACTCCGTTTGTACCTCGCGGTGGTCGTGAAAACCTTTCAGCATTTGCTGTTGTGAATTCAACTAACGGACCCGACTACGGAAAGATGACTGTTCTACAGTTACCTCGAAGCACAAACGTTGCAGGCCCTTCACAGGTTGCCTCGAACTTTGAAGCCAAGCCAGAAGTTGCGAATTCACTTTCGCTCTTGCGTCAGGGTGGATCTGATGTAGTTCTTGGAAACTTGCTGACACTTCCTGTTGGAAATGGTCTCTTGTATGTGCAGCCTGTATATGTAAGAGCGACATCAAACGCTGCTGCATATCCATTGCTGCAGAAAGTTCTCGTCTCATTCGGAGATCAAATTGGTTTTGATGACACTCTTAAGGGTGCTCTCGATCAAGTCTTCGGTGGAAATTCCGGAACGCAAGCAGGTGGCGGAAACGTTGATGCAGGTGGATCTTCATCTAATGCAGCAAGTGCAATTGCAAGTGCAATTGCTGCGTACAAGGATGGATTAGCAGCTCTCGCAAAGGGCGATTTCGCTGCATACGATCGCGCACAGAAGCGATTGAAATCCGCCCTTGATGCTGCTGCAAATGCACAGAGTAATTAGGTAATTACTTCTCAATTTGGTGGTTTACCTGCCTACGATTAGGATTGCTCTACCGACGCGGGGTGGAGCAGCTCGGTAGCTCGCTGGGCTCATAACCCAGAGGTCGTAGGTTCAAATCCTGCCCCCGCTACTAGTACGTGAATGGCCTGAAAGGTTCTACGAACCTCTCGGGCCATACACTTTTCATCAGGCAAGCAAGAGTTCAAGAGGAGCACACGTGAGCAATCAAGTAACCACGACCATCGCAATCGATCTAGAGAATCGCAATCGTGCAACCGTTTTCTGGCGCGGAATCATTGTCATGCCGGTCCTGATATTTGTAACCAGCTTTACCCCTAGCGCCTTTTCAGATGATTCGACGGCAGCGTTGGGTGCGACAGGATTTATTGTTCTGCCAACATTTCTTGCAATTCTTTTCCGTGGAATCTATCCAAGCTATGTCCTGAGCTTTAACCATGCCCTCGTTGAGCTTGAGACCCGCCTCTTCGCCTATCTCTTCCTGCTCAATGATGACTACCCTTCGATTGAACGTAACCCTCGTGTTGCAGTTCTATTTCCCGATGTTGAGGGTGGTGCCAAACTCAATCGCGGTCTGCCACTGATCAAATGGTTCCTAGCAATCCCGTTGTATTTCGTGGGTTTGATTTACCTACTCATGACAATCATTGCGACTGTGCTTGCATGGGTAATTACATCTTTGACTGGAAAGTACCCACAGTGGGCGGCAGAGATTGCTATCGGAACTGTTCGTTATTGGAATCGAGTGCAGGGTTATGCCTGGCTACTCGTCACTGATGAATATCCGAGCTTTAGCCTTAAGAGCTAATCAGTGTATGCGAAGCGAGTTCGCAGCTTCGAGAATCTAACGTATGCGAAGCGAGTTCGTTACTACAAGAAGTGAACTCGCTGCCATCGCAGCTGCTGCATACATTGGTGTGAGCGCACCAGCAATTGCGATTGGAATTCCGATTACGTTGTAGGCAAATGCCCATCCGAGATTTACCCTAATTGTTTTAAGAGTGCGTGTAGCTAATTTGAGTGCATCAATGACACCCATGAGCCCCGGGCGCATCAAGGTGATATCAGCACTACCAATTGCTGAATCTGTTCCTGTTCCCATTGCAATACTCAGATCAGCAGCAGCAAGGGCAGCTGCATCATTAATGCCATCGCCAATCATCAAGACGGTACTTCCTTGTGACTTGAAATCTTCAACAACCTTGAGCTTTTCATGAGGCAAGGTATGAGCAATTACATTGCTGGCAGGGATTCCGACAAGGGATGCAATATGTGTTGCGCTCTCCTTGTTATCTCCTGTAACAAGCCACGGTGTGATTCCACGATCGATGAGTGCAGTAATTGTCTGTGCGGCATCTGCCTTGACTTCATCTGATGTCGTAAAGAGTGCAAGAGCGACGCCATCCCACGCAAGTACAGAGACGCTCTCTCCACGGAAACGTGCCTGCTCTATTCCAGCCACAATCTGCTCATCAAATGGAACTGAACTGTGTGCAATAGCCTCGGGGGTTCCGATCAAGACAACAGGTGAAAAGTCACCAACTTTGATGCGGCCGCCAACTCCAGAACCGGGTGTCTGCGTGAAATCTGAAAGAGGTAACGCAGTTGCACCGCGTGAAATGGAATAAGAAGCGATCGATTTTGCAATCGGGTGATCATTCGCGCTCTCTAATGTGAGAGCTGTTGAGAGAATCATTCGTTCATTAATGAAGCCTGCAATCTGGGCTCCTAGAGCTTTCTGCGCACTCGTTGGAATTAGTACGTCATTAACTTTCATGACACCAGTTGTGAGCGTTCCGGTCTTATCAAGAACCGCTACATCAACTGTTTTTGCTAGCTCTAAAACGTGCGGTTTGCGTAGAACAATTCCACGAGATGCACCGCGACCAGATGCGACAACGAGTGCAACGGGAGTTGCTAAACCGAGAGCGCAAGGGCAGGCGATCACAAGAACAGTGATTGCTACAGAGATTGAAGTGGAGAGTGAGCCTCCGTTGCCTCCGCTGCCGCCGTTAATCACGGCATCGAGGTAGTAATACCAGAGGAAGAATGTTCCAATTGCGATGACTGTGACAACAGGTACAAAGACAGCAGAGATTCGATCTGCAAGTCGTTGAATAGGTGCTTTTGCGCTCTGTGCTTCAACAACCATCGCTGTTATTCGAGCAAGTTCAGTATCGCTACCAATCCGAGTTGCTCGGACAATAATGCGTCCGTTGTTATTCATAGCGGCACCAATTACTGCAGATCCTGGTGAAACTTCTACGGGGATTGATTCACCGGTCAACATGGAGTTATCCACTGAAGAGTTACCTGAAATCACGATGCCATCGGTAGGAATTCGAGCACCTGGCTTTACAACAAATTCATCACCAATCACAAGATGTTCAATTGGAATAAGTACCTCAAGCCCATTGCGCAAAACAGTAGCTTCCTTGGCGCTGAGTGAAAGCAATGAGGTAAGCGCACTACTTGCACGGTGCTTGGCGCGTGATTCTAAATAGCGACCGAGGATCACAAATAAGAGAACACCAGCTGCGACTTCGGTGTAAACCTCACCGTCACCAGTCGAATTTGCATAGATGGACCACGCAAATGCTGCGATTGATCCCATCGAAATCAAGGTATCCATTGTTGGATGTTTGATGTTTCGAAGTGCCGCGCGGTGGATAGGCCACGCTACGAAGAGGATCAACGGTGTTGTCAGGCCAATAATTACCCAAGCAGTCGGTGAATAGAGTGGATGCGGTAGCGATAGCGCATCAAGAATTTCGTGGACTCGCATATCGATCCACATGTGCCAATCCATCACCATTG
>JAIXYD010000025.1 GCA_027490415.1 Streptomycetaceae bacterium | reverse complement strand
GGGTGGACAGTGGAAAGAAATTTCTCTCTACGATGCCATCTCTGAAGGGGTGGGCGAAACCGTCACGGCCCTTACTCCTATTGAAGAATTGAAGAAGATCGCTACCAAGTTAGGGATGAAGATTGATCCTAAGTGGGTTACTGGAAAGCTTGCAGAAGAGATTTTCGAGCATGTATCCCAAGATAAATTGATTGAACCAACATTTGTCATGGGATATCCAGTTGATACATCTCCTCTTGTCCGCGCACACCGCGAGATTCCTGGCGTTGCTGAAAAGTGGGATCTCTATGTCGATGGATTCGAGCTTGCAACAGGATATTCAGAGTTAATCGATCCTGTTATTCAGCGCGAGCGTTTACTCGAACAAGCAGCTCTCGGCGCTAAGGGTGATCTAGAAGCTATGCAGCTTGATGAAGATTTCCTACGTGCAATGGAATTTGGTATGCCTCCAATGGGTGGAATGGGAATGGGCGCAGATAGATTGCTGATGGCGCTAACAGGACTTGGAATTCGCGAAACTATTTTGTTCCCACTTGTTAAGCCAGAGGTTGATTAGTGTCGATTGTAATTCGCCCGGCTCGCACAAAAGATATTCCAGGTATTCGTGCGTTGATAGATACATACACACTAGGTGGACGTCTGCTTAATAAAGAGACAGTAATGCTTTACGAGGATGTTCAAGAATTTACAGTTGCCGTCGAAGGCGATGTCGTTGTTGGTTGTGGAGCGCTCCATGTTTTGTGGGAGGATCTCGCCGAAGTTCGCACTGTTGCTGTTCTTGATCGCCTCAAAGGAACTGGTGTAGGACATCAAATTCTTGAAGCCATCATTGAACGCGCACGAGTAGTTGGTGTTGAGCGAATCTTCTGCCTTACATTTGAAACTCAATTTTTCGGCCGACACGGCTTCCAAGAAATTCACGGAACCCCGGTTGACCCTGATGTTTACACAGAGCTGTTGCGTTCCTATGACACCGGTGTTGCTGAATTCCTCGATCTCGAGTCTGTGAAGCCCAACACCCTAGGCAACACCCGCATGCTCAAAATCCTCTAGCCATAGCAAATTTAGGCCTAGATAGAGCCCCTTTGAGGGAATATCGCCCCCAGATCTGGGGTTCTACCTGAGCAGATAACTTCGCCTCGCGCCGTGGTCGGGCGAAGTTATAGGCTAGCCAGTAGTTACCCAGAAAAGAGGTCCGCCGATGTTTGAGCGCTTTACCGATCGAGCCCGACGTGTAGTTGTCTTGGCTCAAGAAGAAGCACGCATGCTCAACCACAATTACATCGGCACCGAGCACATTCTCCTTGGACTCATCCACGAAGGTGAAGGCGTTGCTGCAAAGGGTCTGGAATCACTAGGAATCTCACTTGAAGCAGTACGTGCACAAGTTGAGGAAATCATCGGCCAAGGACAGCAAGCTCCATCAGGCCACATTCCATTTACTCCACGCGCAAAGAAAGTTCTCGAACTCTCACTCCGAGAAGCACTTCAGCTTGGACATAATTACATTGGTACCGAACACATTCTCCTCGGACTTATTCGCGAAGGCGAAGGCGTTGCAGCACAGGTCTTGGTAAAGCTTGGCGCAGATCTCAATCGCGTACGCCAGCAAGTAATTCAACTTCTCTCCGGATACCAAGGAAAAGAAGCGGTTACACAAGGTGGACCTGCAGAAGGAACTCCATCAACATCATTGGTACTTGATCAATTCGGACGCAACCTCACAGCAGCAGCGCGTGAAGGAAAGCTTGATCCTGTAATCGGTCGTGATCTTGAAATTGAACGTGTTATGCAAGTCCTTTCACGTCGCACAAAAAATAACCCAGTACTTATCGGTGAACCTGGGGTTGGAAAGACCGCAGTTGTTGAAGGTCTTGCGCAAGCAATTGCAAAGAACGATGTTCCGGAAACTCTTAAGGATAAGCAGCTGTACTCACTTGATCTTGGTGCACTCGTTGCGGGATCACGTTACCGTGGAGATTTCGAAGAGCGCCTAAAGAAAGTTCTCAAAGAGATCAAAACCCGTGGCGACATCATTCTCTTTATCGATGAGATTCATACTCTTGTTGGCGCGGGCGCTGCAGAAGGTGCGATCGATGCTGCCAGCATCTTGAAGCCAATGCTTGCTCGCGGTGAGCTCCAGACAATTGGTGCAACAACTCTTGATGAGTATCGCAAGCATGTTGAGAAGGATGCAGCACTTGAGCGTCGCTTCCAACCAATTCAGGTCAAAGAGCCATCTGTTGCTCACACCATCGAAATTTTGAAGGGTCTTCGTGATCGTTACGAAACTCATCACCGTGTATCCATTACAGATGGCGCACTTGCAGCTGCTGCAAATATGGCAGACCGTTATGTTTCAGATCGCTTCTTGCCAGATAAGGCGATTGATCTTATTGATGAGGCGGGATCACGACTTCGCATTAAGCGCATGACAGCTCCGGTCGAACTCCGTGAATTCGATGAAAAGATCGCGGCAGCTCGTAAGGCGAAAGAATCCGCAATCGATGGTCAGGATTTTGAAGGCGCTGCTGCACTTCGCGATAAGGAAAAGTCACTTATCGAAGAGCGCAATGCAGCTGAAAAGAATTGGAAGGCGACTGACCTTGATAAGGTCACCGAAGTTGATGAAGAGCTAATTGCTCAAGTTCTTTCAGCATCAACTGGTATTCCTGTCTTCAAACTTACTGAAGAAGAGACTGCGCGACTTCTTCGCATGGAAGATGAACTTCACCGTCGCGTGATTGGTCAAGATCAAGCGATCAAGGCGCTCTCACAGGCAATTCGTCGTACTCGTGCCGGACTTAAAGATCCAAAGCGTCCTGGCGGATCATTTATCTTTGCTGGCCCTTCAGGTGTTGGAAAGACAGAACTTTCACGCACACTCGCTTCATTCCTCTTTGGTGATGAGAGCGCGTTGATTCAACTTGATATGTCTGAATACTCAGAGCGCCACACTGCTTCTCGTCTCTTCGGTGCACCTCCAGGGTATGTCGGTTATGACGAAGGTGGACAGCTCACAGAGAAGGTACGTCGTCGTCCATTCTCAGTCGTTCTCTTTGATGAGATCGAAAAGGCACACCCAGATATCTTCAACTCACTTCTACAAGTACTTGAAGATGGTCGCCTCACAGATTCACAAGGTCGCACAGTAGATTTCAAGAACACTGTCATCATCATGACAACAAACCTTGGAACTCGCGACATCTCTAAGGGTCAAGGTCTCGGCTTTGCAAACTCTGATGACGATCTCACCAATTACGAGCGCATGAAGGGCAAGGTGAGTGATGAACTTAAGTCACACTTCCGCCCAGAATTTCTCAACCGTATTGATGATGTCATCGTCTTCCACCAGCTCACCAAAGAGCAGATCATCTCTATCGTTGATTTGATGATTGCAAATCTTGATGATCGCTTAAAGGCGAAAGATATGGGAATCGAACTCACACAAGGTGCGAAGGATCTCTTGGCTGCTCGTGGTTACGATCCGCTTCTTGGCGCACGTCCATTGCGACGAGTCATCCAGCGCGAAATCGAAGATGCTCTCTCTGAGCGCATTCTCTTTAGCGAACTCAAGGCTGGCGAGATCATTGTTGTAGGTGTTGATGGTGATGGCCCAGATGCCACATTTACGTTCACCGGAGCTCCTAAGTCAACAATGCCTGACTCTCCAGAAGATCTTGCAGAAGCACCAACAGCGTAAGTATTAACTCGCTTTACGCTTGATCTTCTTATCTGATGTGACTTTTCGACGTCGCGCTCTGGCTGATGCAATCATCGCGCGCTGATTCTTACGTGCACGCGCTTTCTCTTCCAAGATGCGTGCAGGGATAGGTACTTCAGGGATTTCGAGTTCGCTGATATCCATAGTGTGCATCCTGCACTAGGACGCGAGTATGTCTGACCAACACACCCATCCTGAATGGGTTAAATCTGGGGGTGACCTTCTACCAATTTTTTCTTATTCAAACTAGGATGCAAGTATGAGTGCAGAGCCCAAGGCAGAACTCGGAAAACTTCGGACCGAACAAGTAGATGAGAAATTTCATCTTCTAGACATCATGAGTATCGGTGAACTCCTTAAAGCGATGAATGAGAGCGATGCCGATGTCCCTAAGGCGATCGCGCTACAGCTGCCAGCAATCGAGCGCGCAATTGATGCAATTGTTGATCGCTTGATGCAAGGAGGACGACTCGTTTACATCGGTGCCGGTACATCAGGGCGACTTGGGGTTCTAGATGCCGCAGAATGTGGACCAACTTTTTCAATATCTGATGATCAAGTAATCGCCCTTATTGCCGGTGGTGAGACTGCGCTTAAGCACGCAGTTGAAGGCGCTGAAGATAACGCCGAACTTGGCGTTACTGATTTGAAATCAATCGGATTGCGTGCCAATGACGCGGTTGTTGGAATTGCTGCAAGTGGTCGAACTCCTTATGTGATCGGCGCAGTTGACTATGCGCGTTCAGTGGGAGCTGCAACAATTAGTTTGACGAGCAACCCACAGTCAGAACTTTCCTCACATGTTGATTTCCCAATAGAAATTGATTCGGGCCCTGAAGTACTTGCGGGATCGACTCGATTGAAATCAGGAACATCACAGAAGTTGGTTCTCAATATGATCTCAACGATCACTATGGTCAGATTGGGAAAGACTTTTGGAAATCTGATGGTTGATCTGCAAGTCACCAATGGAAAGCTAAGAGATCGAGCAATCCGCATTATTGAAAGTGCGACCGGAGCTTCACGGGCAGTTTCAGAGAAAGCTCTTGAAGATTCAGGGTTTAAGGTCAAGATTGCAATATTGATGATTTTGCTCAATATCGATGCAGCATCAGCAAAAAGTCGACTTGATAACTCCTCCGATCGAATTCGCGAAGCGCTCAACGAGTAAATCTCACCCTTAAAGCTCGTATTCGTTATCTGGATGTGCTTGACCAAGAGGCTTCTTAAGGCCAGAATTTTCACCGCACTTACAATTTCGTGTAAGTATTTTTCATCGAATGGAGGATGCTCTTGAAGTACGAAAGCCACCCCCATTTCGGTGATCTCTTAGGTGAGATCGCAAATCAAATTCCATCTTTTCATGCCAGTGAAGTAGCGATTGCTGATTCAATTCTGAGCAATCCAGACCTGGCTTCCGGGATGAATATTTCGCAGATCGCAGATCGCAGTGGAACATCGGTTGCATCAGTTGTACGTTTCTGTAAAACACTTGGCTTTAAGGGTTATCCCGAATTTCGTATGGCGCTCATCGGTCAGCTCAGTCGTCAAACTGCTCAAGGTGCAGATCTTCCTTTAGATGGCGGAATTACAGTTGATGACTCTGCCACAGAAGTAATTCGAAAAATTGCCTACGCTGATTCGCTTGCGATTAAAACAACTGCCGAGAGACTCGATGTTGAGACTTTTGTAAAGACGGTAGATGTCTGGGAAAAAGCGAGCACAATCGGAATTATTGGATTTGCATCGAGTGGATATGTTGCGATGGATCTGCAGCTCAAACTTAATCGACTTGGTAAGCGTTCTGTTGCCTGGTCAGATTTACATACTGCTCTTACTTCTATCTCACTTTTAAAGAAAGGCGATGTGCTCGTTGCGATTTCTCACAGTGGAACAACGCTAGACATCATTGATGTGATCTCAGAATTTAAGGCTAAAGGAATCACAATAGTTTTAATCACGAATGCATTGCGTAGCCCAGCTACAGCACTCTCAGACCTTGTTCTCTTTACCTCCGCTCGCGAAACCACCCTGCGCAGCGGAGCTACGGCAAGTCGTATTGCCCAATTAACGGTGGTTGACTGTCTCTGCGTCTCCCTAGCGCAGAGAAACTGGAGCGGCACAAAAGTCGCTCT
>JAIXYD010000082.1 GCA_027490415.1 Streptomycetaceae bacterium | reverse complement strand
TGAGAGCCCATAACGAAAGAGCGAGCCTAGTGCGCCGCCGGCACCGACATAGAAGACGGCTTTCAGCGTCTGCTCTTCTGTGTAAGTGCGTTAACCACAGTTGTTACTGCGCTGATAACTAAGCATGCAAAGAGTGCTGACCAAAAGTCGCTGACATCTAGTGCGCTACTCCAACGTGCAGTGAGCGAGAGCATCATTGCATTCACTACAAATATAAAAAGGCCTAGCGTTAGAAAAGTTATTGGAAAGGTTAGAACTTTAAGAATGCCACCGATAACTGCATTAATTACACCGAAGAGAAGTGCAACCCAGAGATAGCTCCAAGCTCCACCATTGATACGGATCCCTGGGACTAAAAGCGTGGCGCACCAAAGCGCAACAGCAAGCCCAAACCAACGAAGAATCTGTAAAACCATAGGGAGAGTATTACCCTTCGCGGCGTCGAATCTTGGATCCTAGCCAGCGTGCTGGATCATATTTCACATCAACGACTCGTTCCTTCATAGGAATGATTGCGTTATCTGTGATGCGAATGTGCTCAGGGCAAACCTCAGTACAGCACTTGGTGATGTTGCACATTCCAAGGCCGTGCTCTTCTTGAGCTGTGCGCTTGCGGTTTTTCAACATATCCAGTGGATGCATATCGAGTTCGGCGACACGAATAAAGAATCGTGGGCCAGCAAATGACTTCTTATTCTCTTCGTGATCGCGGATTACGTGACAGGTATCTTGGCAAAGGAAGCACTCAATACATTTGCGGAACTCTTGGCTGCGCTCAACATCGATCTGCTCCATACGCGCTTCACCTGGACCGAGGTCTGCAGGATGTTCGTAGGCAGGGATTTCAAGGGCTTTCTTGTAATTGAAAGAGACATCGGTGACGAGATCTTTAATCACAGGAAATGCGCGAAGTGGCGTGACTGTAATTTCTTCGCCTTCTTCAAAAGAACTCATTCGAGTCATACATGCAAGACGTGGCTTACCGTTGATCTCCATTGAACAAGATCCGCACTTACCGGCCTTGCAGTTCCAACGAACTGCTAAGTCACCCATCTGGGTCGCTTGTACGCGGTGGATTACATCGAGAACAACTTCGCCCTCGTTGGCATCTACCTCAACATTTTGTAGTGATCCACTATTTGAATCACCACGCCAGATCCGAAGATTTACTTTGCGCGCCATTAGTTGGAACCGCCTTTCGCAATTTCTTCCGGTGTCATGTATTTCTCCAACTCGTGAACGTCGAAGAGATCAAAGAGTTCCTTAGGTAGTGCAGGCAGTTTCTGCTCACGCACAACAACCTCGCTACCGTTATATGAAGAGATGTGGTTAACCTGACGCCACTTATCGCTCATGCCTGGGAAGTCATCGCGAGTATGTCCACCGCGAGATTCTTCACGAGCAATCGCAGATTTTGCAGTGCTTTCAGCAACCAGCAACATATTGTCGAGGTCAAAGGCGAGGTGGAAGCCTGGATTGAATTTACGATCTCCGGCAACGCTCACGTTTTGGCTGCGCTTACGGATTTCGGCGATCTTTCCAATTGCATCCTGAAGTTCAGAACCGGTGCGGATAATTCCGACAAGGTTATGTGTGACTTCTTGTAGCTCTTGGTGAAGTGAATATGCATTCTCTCCGCCTGCGCGTGTAAATGGTGCTTGAATGCGATCTGCTGCAGCTTTAACTGATGCGTCGCTGACTGCAACTGGAGTTGTTGACTTAACGTAAGCAGCAGCACCCATTCCGGCACGGCGACCGAAGACCAAGAGATCTGACAATGAGTTTCCGCCGAGACGATTTGAGCCGTGCATTCCACCTGCAACTTCACCTGCGGCGAAGAGCCCTGGAACACCGACTGCTGCTGCAGTATCTGGCTCTACTTCAACGCCACCCATCACGTAGTGACATGTTGGGCCGACTTCCATTGCTTCCTTGGTGATATCGACACCGGCAAGTTCGTAGAACTGATGCCACATCGATGGAAGGCGCTTTTTAATTACTTCTGCTGGGATTCGCTTTGAAACATCGAGGAATACTCCACCATGCTCTGTACCGCGACCCGCTTTAACTTCAGAGTTAATTGCGCGTGCTACTTCATCGCGTGGAAGAAGCTCTGGCGGACGACGATTGTTATCTTGATCGAGATACCAACGATCCGCTTCTTCTTCGTTATCTGCGTACTTATCTTTAAATACCTCTGGAATGTACTTAAACATAAAGCGTTCGCCGAGTGTGTTGGTGAGAACTCCACCTTCACCGCGAACTGATTCAGTAACAAGGATTCCGCGAACTGATGGTGGCCAGACCATTCCTGTTGGGTGGAATTGCAAGAACTCCATATCAACAAGGTTTGCGCCGGCTTTAAGTGCTAGCGCATGCCCATCTCCTGTACCTTCCCAAGAGTTTGATGTGATTTTAAATGTCTTACCGACGCCACCTGTCGCAATAACAACTGCGGGAGCTTCAAAGAGAACTTCATTTCCGCCTTCGCGCCAGTAACCGTATGCGCCGGCAACTTTTCCGCCCTCTTTAATAATTTCAGTAATTGTAAGTTCTGCGAAGACTCGAATGTTCGCTTGTGCATCTCCGTATTCGCGTGCATCTTTTTGCTGCAATTGCACAATCTTCTGCTGCATTGTGCGGATAAGTTCTAGACCTGTGCGATCTCCAACGTGAGCAAGGCGTGGATACTCATGTCCACCAAAGTTACGTTGGCTAATCTTTCCTTCTTTGGTGCGATCAAAGAGCGCGCCCCACATCTCGAGTTCGTAAATACGGTCAGGTGATTCTTTTGCGTGGAGTTCTGCCATTCGATAATGGTTAAGGAATTTTCCGCCACGCATTGTGTCGCGGAAGTGCACCTGCCAGTTATCGCCACTGTTGACGTTACCCATCGATGCAGCTGCGCCACCTTCTGCCATAACAGTGTGCGCCTTACCAAAGAGGGATTTACAGATGATTGCTACGCGCAACCCTGCTTCACGCGCTTCAACGGCAGCACGAAGGCCGGCGCCGCCAGCACCAATTACAAGGACGTCGTATTTGTAGCGTTCTAGCTCTGTCATTTTTGTTGTCATCCTTTAGAAGAAGTAGAAGTTCGTCCAGTGGCCGGCAGCAACCTGACGGACATAAATATCAGCGAAAGCAACTGCAAAGAGTGAGATCCATGCAAAGAGTGCGTGAGAGTGATTTAACTTCGAGATTGTTGTCCACGCCTTGTATCGAACTGGATGTTTAGAAAAATGTTTCAACCGTCCACCGATTGTGTGGCGACATGTGTGGCATGAAAGTGAATAGAGCCAGAGCATCGTGGTGCTAAAGACAAGAACGAGCGAACCAACGCTCATATGTCCCCATTCACCTTCCTTGTTCTTGAAGGAGATGATCGCATCGTAAGTAAGGATCACATTGAAAACTAGACCTGCGTAGAAGAACCAGCGGTGAGCATTTTGCAAGATAAGTGGTTGACGAGTTTCACCGGTGTACTTCTTATGTGGTTCAGCAACCGCGCACGCTGGTGGTGACATCCAGAACGCACGGTAGTAAGCCTTGCGATAGTAGTAACACGTCATTCGGAATCCGAGCGGGAAGATCAAAATGATGAGAGCTGGTGAAAGTGGAAAATTAAAAATCTGCGCACTTACAGGAGCGAAGCCACCGATAACTGCTTCAGGAACACATGCTTCAGATAAACATGGTGAATAGAAAGGTGAGATCAGATGGTCTGCGTAATAGTAAGCACCTTCAAATGCGCGGAACGTTGCATAGATAACAAAGCTAAAGAGAACACCAAATGTTGCAAGCGGTTGTAACCACCACTTATCGGTTCGTAGCGTGCGCTCTTTGATCTCAGCGCGCCCTGGAGAAAAAACTCCTGACATCTGTATTACCCCTCTTTGCCATACGTTGCCATGCGTTGAGATGGCTTTAATAGGGCAAGTGTGCGCCGAATAATCTGCTGGCGCTAGGTGGTTGCCCGTGTACTGGCTATGAAGTCAGCCACAGGTCCGTGTGAACTCAATGAACTGACAGATAAAGAAAAACTGGCGGAGGGCGTGGGATTTGAACCCACGAGGCTTTCACCTGCCGGTTTTCAAGACCGGTGCACTCGGCCGCTATGCGAGCCCTCCGTGGGAGAGGTTACAGGACGAAAGCGGGAACCAAAAAATCGAAGGAGCTTTAGGCGGGAAGATCGAGGAGTTTTTCGATGATCTTGGCGACGCCATCTTCCATGTGCGGTTCTGTCACATCTTTAGCATGAATCCGCGCATCTGGATGACCATCTGCAATTGCATATGATCGAGCGCACCATTGCAACATTGAAAAGTCGTTGGGATTGTCGCCAAAAGAGACGCAATCATCGGCTGAGAATCCGCTACGTCCTGCCATAAGAGCAAGGGTTTCACCCTTGGAAACACCTTTAGCTGAAATCTCAAGCAGTGACGCTGTTGGGCTCGAATGTGTAACGGTAACCAAATCACCAATTTCACGCTCTGCAATCTCAAGCATTTGATCGGATGTGAATTCGTGACCTGAGCAACGCACTAATAACTTTAAGATCGGAAGCGAAAGTACTTCTTCGATTTGATTGCTTCCTTCGTGATCAATACCAGCATCCCAGATCGCAACGTAGGATTTTTCGCGTTTAAAGAAATTGTCTGACTCCACAGCAAATGAAACACGTGGAATTGCTAAACGTAATTTTTTGATTGTTTGATGCAAAACATCATCAGGTATTGCCCACTCTTCAATCACAGTACCTTTAAGTAGGTCATAATTCATCGCACCATTACAACAAATTGCGTTACCGAAACCGAATGCATCCTTAATCTCACCCATCCAACGAGGTGGACGACCTGTGACAAACCAAATCTCAACGCCAAGGTCGCGAGCACGTGCGAATGCTTCTAGAGTGCGCGAAGTGATAGTGCCATCGTGATGAACAATCGTTCCATCAAGATCGGTTGCAATTAGTTTGGGGCGGGTTTTTCCTAGATTCACACAAGCTCAAATCGTGTCATTCCAAGGAATGGTTGGAGAGCTGCAGGAACGTTCACAGTTCCATCCGCGTTCTGGTGGTTCTCTAGAATCGCAACAATCATGCGAGGAATCGCAACAAGAGTTCCGTTAAGTGTGGCAACAGCCTTTGTTCCATCACTATCTTTATAGCGAATATTTAGGCGCCGTGCCTGGAATTCTGTGCAATTCGAGGTGCTGGTTACTTCGCGATAGGCGCTCTGGGTTGGAATCCACGCTTCAATATCGAACTTGCGATTAGCGCTAGATCCCAGATCACCTGAAGCAACATCGATTACTCGGTATGGAATCTCCATCGCGTTGAGGAAATCTTTCTCCCATTGCAGAAGACGCTTATGTTCTTCCTTTGCTTCTTCTGGCTTACAGAAGGAGAACATCTCGACCTTATCAAATTGATGTACGCGAATGATTCCGCGCGTATCTTTTCCATAGCTTCCAGCTTCACGACGGAAGCATGATGAATAACCGGCATAACGCATCGGTAGTTTTGCTCCGTCAAGAATTTCGTCCATATGAAATGCTGCAAGCGGGACTTCACTTGTTCCGACTAAGTAATAATCATCTTTCTCAAGGTGGTAAACATTTTCCGCCGCTTGTCCAAGGAAACCTGTTCCCTCCATCGCCGCAGGTTTTACTAGAACTGGCGGAATAACTGGAATGAATCCAGCCTTTGTTGCAGATGAAATTGCATAGTTAACGAGAGCGAATTCGAGAAGCGCGCCAACACCGGTGAGGTAATACGAGCGAGATCCTGAAACTTTTGCACCGCGCTCTGTATCGATTGCACCCAGAAGTTTGCCGAGTTCAACATGGTCTTTTGGTTCAAATCCTGCCGCTGCAAAATCGCGCGGAGTGC
>JAIXYD010000210.1 GCA_027490415.1 Streptomycetaceae bacterium | reverse complement strand
GCTGCAATAACCAGAAGTGCCCCCGAGGAAGATTCCTTGTGAAGGAAATCTCTCAGTGGTGAGATTGCGCGTGCCATTGTGCGAGTCTATCCGAGTGCTGGTTTGGCAAGAGTAAAACCCCCGCCAGATAACTGACGGGGGTTTTATGAACTACTTTTTAGATATCGAAGTAGAGCTCAAACTCTGCTGGATGTGGACGTAGGCGTACATAATCGACTTCTTGCTTACGCTTCCATTCAATCCATGTTGAGATGAGATCTTCACTGAAGACGCCACCTTGAGTAAGGAATGCATGATCTGCCTCGAGGCTGTCGAGAACCGCATCGAGAGAACCTGGAACCTGTGGAATAGCGCGAGCTTCTTCGCCTTCGAGTTCGTAGAGATCCTTATCAACTGGGGCAGGTGGTTCGATCTTATTGATGATTCCATCAATTCCAGCCATCAACATTGCTGCAAATGCTAGATATGGATTTGATGAAGGATCTGGGCAACGGAACTCAATGCGCTTTGCTTTAGGGCTTGATCCTGTAATTGGAATACGGATACATGCCGAACGGTTACGCGCTGAGTAGACAAGATTTACTGGCGCTTCATAGCCTGGAACCAAACGGCGATACGAGTTCACTGTTGGGTTAGTAAATGCTAGAAGTGATGGTGCGTGCTTGAGAAGTCCACCGATATACCAGCGAGCCATATCTGAAAGATCGCCGTATGTTCCTGCTTCGAAGAAGAGTGGCTTGCCATCTTTCCAGAGTGACTGGTGGACGTGCATACCTGAACCGTTATCTCCGAAGAGCGGCTTTGGCATAAAGGTTGCTGTCTTGCCACCTTCCCATGCAACGTTGCGGATGATGTACTTAAACTTCATCAACTCATCGCCTGCTGTGAGAATATCTGTGAAGCGGTAGTTAATTTCCATCTGTCCCGCGGTTCCCACTTCGTGGTGTGAACGCTCAACAAGAAGACCTGCGCGACCGAGCTCCATCACCATCTCATCGCGAAGATCTGCGAATTGATCGGTTGGTGAAACTGGGAAATATCCACCCTTGATACGAGTGCGGTATCCACGGTTTGGAGTTCCATCTGGATCTGCAACGATGCCTGTGTTCCACGCACCTTCATATGAATCGATGTGGTGGTAAGCCTCGTTGATACCTGTCTTAAAGCGAACAGCATCAAAGACGTAGAACTCGGCCTCTGGTGCAAAGAATGCCTGATCAGCGATACCGGTTGACTTCAAGTAATCAACAGCCTTCTTCACGACTCCGCGAGGATCGCGTGAGTAAGGAGTGTTATCTGTTGGGTTGTGAACAGAGAAGATAATGATGAGAGTCTTCTCAAGGCGGAATGGATCAAGATATGCAGATTCTGGAACTGGAAGAAGCTTCATATCTGATTCGTGGATTGATTGGAATCCGCGAATTGAAGAGCCGTCGAACATCAAACCATCTGTAAAGACAGCTTCATCAAATGATTCAACAGGTACGTTGAAGTGATGCTGAATACCTGGAAGATCGGTAAAGCGAACATCAACAAGTTTTACATCTTCCTTCTTGATGTATGCAAAGATTTCTTGCGCATTCTTAAACATTGAGTACTCCGATTTTTCTTGGGATCGATGTGAGACGCTCGGCTCTGAGGCTCTTCGAGATGGCTTAACCCTAGATCCACTAGGTAAAAATGGCATCATCGCCGTGTTACATCCTTGTTAAATGACTTTGATCGAGCAGAAATAAGCCCCTCGGCTAGGCTTAGGCCATGGCATCTTTGGAGATCGATCCGCGTTACCCCCGCGTTAGCCAGGGACGACGCATGATGGGTGTGCTGATCGACTGGTTGATGTCTTACGCCATCGCCATCGGCTTCTTTGTCGAGTTCGGGGAGCCCTCAATGGGGGCTGTGGTCTTTCTCATCTTCACTGGTCAGTACCTGATTTTTGCCGCACTCGGTGGGGCAACTCCAGGCCACCGAATCATGGGGCTCAAGATTGTTCGATTCTCAGACGGTGGAATGCCAACGCCCATGCAAGCGTTGATTAGGACAGCTCTACTCGTCCTCATTATTACTGCAATTACCTTCGACCAGAATGGCCGCGGAATCAATGAGCGGTTAAGTAATACGGTTCTTGTAAAGACCCGTTAAAAATTATCGCTTTGGAACGCGAACGTTCTTTGGCATTGGTCCCTTTGGAAGCGGTAGCGACATTCCACCGACTGCCTTAAGTCGTGCGCGCACTTCTCTCATCTGATGAGCAGAGAGCGTCTTCTTAAACTTTGAAATTTGCTTCTGTAACTTGCGAAGAGGTACTTGCCCTTCTCCATCGCCAACCCAAATTTCATAGATAGGCACGCCAGGGGCAAATCGTTCTGCATCCTTGCGAGCCGATTGAATAAGTTGACGAGTGCCGAAAGAACCTTCTGCAGTGAGAACGATTCCTGCGCGACCAACGCTGCGATGGACCATGTCCTGATTCTTATTAACAGCAACTGCCGGTGTCGTTGTCCAACCTTTTCGAATTGCCATTAAGACGCTAGCAGCAGCGCCCATCTGACCTTCAACACTGGCAAAGCTTGCACTCAGCGCGATTCGAGAGAAGACAAAGAGAGAGGCTAGGAAAGCAAGTGGAAGCGAGATAAAACCGAAGTAGTAAGGGTGACCGAATGCGAATCCGATACCAATTCCTGATGCAAGGACAACCACAAAGATCAAAGCCAGAACGCTTCCGATCCATGGCTTAACGCTCTTGGTGAGTGCATAGGCATCGCGAATAGCTTTGAAGCGAGGTTCGCGGATTTTCGGCTCTTTTTTCTT